>DASPGQ010000182.1 GCA_035620555.1 Vicinamibacteria bacterium | reverse complement strand
AGCTCGAGCTTTCCCTTCTTCTGCTGGATCGCTCCGGTGAAGGCACCCCTCTCGTGACCGAAGAGCTCGCTCGCCAACAGGTTCTCGTTGAGGCCGGTGCAGTCGACCTTGACGAAAGGCCCATCGCGCCGGGGACTGTTCCGGTGGAGCGCCCGTGCGGCGAGCTCCTTACCCGTGCCGCTCTCGCCTTCGACGAGTACGGTGGCATCCGTCGGCGCGGCGCGAGCGAGGAGCTTCTGCACGGCTTTCAACCGCGGGCTCTCTCCCACCATGTCGTGCTCCAGCTCGAACTCGGTCTGGAGTCTTCGGTTCTCGGCCCTGAGCTTGCCGAGCTCCTGCGACATCGCCAGAGCGTTCGCCGCGACCGACGACAGCCCGACGAGCAGCTCGAGCTGCGATTGCTGAAATTCTCTGCCGGGATCTCGGGCGTCGAGATAGATCGCACCAAGTACTCGGTCGCCCGCGAGCAGAGGGAGACAGACGAGAGATGATATGCCGGAACCGACGAGGCTCTTGCCCTTCAGTTCTCGAGAAACCCGATTGCTCAGGAGCGCACCCTTTTCCTCGAAAACCCTGGAGAGCGCCGATCGGCTCACCGCGAACGCGGTGGGCTCTCCGCGATCGTTCCTGAGACGGTAGGTCGCCGATTCGATCTCATCGGGAGACGATCCCAGCAGGATGGCGCCCCTCTCCGCGGGTGTGACCTGGAAGAAGCGGTCAATGATCTGCTCGGGAAGCCTCTCGTCATCGGCTCGGCCGAGAAGCCGGATGATTCCCAGCGTCGCCACGAGAGCTCGTTGGGCGTCCTCCTCCGGAGGCAACTGCTGCAAGAGTCGCTCGGAATCCAAGTACAGCGCCTGGTCGCTACGGAGCTGCACCGTTTCCCTGGCGTCGAGTGGCGTGTCGTCCAGCTGGATCACATCGGCCGGCGCGACTTCCGCATCGACGAACAGCAGCGAGGAGCCGCCGAGAGTCAACCGGTCGCCCGCCCGCAGCAGTCGCTCGGTCACCGGAATACCGTTCACGAACGTTCCATTGTGGCTCTCGTGGTCCAGGACAACGAGGCCTTGGGCGCGTCGCTCGAGCGTGCAGTGACGCCGGGAGACCCACTGCGTGTCGATGACGATGTCGTTTCCCGTTTCTCGTCCGATGCTGGTGCGCTCTCCTTCCAATGAAAAGCTCCGTCCGGCCACCGGGCCGTTGAGCGCCACGAGCATCGGTTTCATTACGTCGGATCCCAGGCGACTCACGAGGCGGGGGAGCCGGCCTGCGGCGCCTATCCAATCGGATAGTACAGCGAACCAGATGGATAGTGCGACAACCGCGTGGGAGGCTCACGAACGGTGACTTTTGCACTGGCACGTCTCTTGCTCTCTTCCTTCCTGGGATCGATTGGAAAGGAGCGTGATTGGTGGAGTCCATGGTGCTGACGAATCTCATCGCCCGGCCCGTCAGGACACTGGCGAGCGTCGTGGGCGTCGCCCTTGCGGTGGTCTTGATCCTCGTTACCGTCGGCCTCGCGCGGGGGATGCTCTCGAGCTCGGGCGAGCGCGAAGCGAATCTGCGGGCCGAGATCCTTTTCCTGCCTCCCGGAGGACTGGGCGCGGGCTTGACCACGATGCCGCTGACCCTTCCGATCGCTTACGCCAGGGCGATCGGAGAAGTCGAGGGCGTCGCAAAGACGACGCCCGTGGCCCGCTACGTGCGGAGCGGCGCCCGGGGCATCGGCTTCGAGCTCATCGAAGGCGTTCGGTTCATCGGTGACGGGGAGCTCGCCGCTTATCCGGAAGTCACGGGACTGGCCATCGTCCAGGGTCGGCTCCCGGAGACTCGAGACGAGATCGTGGTCGATCCCCAGCGCGCCCGAGATCCCGACGCGGCGCTCGGGTCGACGATGGAGCTGCTCGGCCGGGAATTTCGTGTCGTCGGCGTGTACCGTCCGGAAATGGGGGCGCGCATCAAGATGCCGCTCGAGGGCATGCAGGAGCTTCTTGGAGCCGACGAACGCTGCTCCTGGATTCTCATCCGCACGGAATCGGGCGCGGCGCCCGAGGACGTCGCCCGCCGGATCGAGGCGCGGTTCCCCGGCAACCAGATCGTATTCACCCGCGACATTCCGGGAATGTGGGCCCAGGGCATGCCCAGCCTCGACGTGTTCCTGAATGTGGTGATCGCACTCTCGGTTTTCATAAGCGGGCTCACCGTCTTCCTCTCGCTCTATACCGCCATCACCGAACGAACCCGAGAGATTGGAATCCTCAAATCGATGGGGGGCTCGAAGGCGTTCATCGTCGCGCTGATCGAATCCGAGGTGCTGATGGTCGCCGGGCTGGGTATCCTTCTGGGAATCGGTATCGCTCTCGGCATGGGTTGGGCGATCACCGCCGGAACCTCGCTCGTCGTCCGCCTCGATTGGGAGTGGACGCTTGCCGCCTCGGTCCTGGCCCTGGCCGGCGGCGCGCTCGGCGCCCTTTATCCCGCCCTCAAAGCGGCTCATCAAGATCCGGTGGAGGCGTTGTCGTATGAATAGCATCGTGATCTCTCGCAAGGTGGAAGTGGCTACGCCGCCGAAGCGGGCGGCGGCGCTCGAAGCCGTCGCGCTAGAGAAGTCCTACCGCGTGGGGAAGCTCGACGTTCGGGCATTGCGCGGCGTCAGCCTGCGTGTCGAGGCCGGTGAGTTCGTGGCCATCATGGGGCCATCGGGCTGCGGAAAATCGACTCTGCTCCACGCGTTCGGCGGGCTTCTCAGTCCGACCTCGGGGAGAGTGCTGATCGACGGAGCGGAGCTCTCGTCGCTCACCGATGCGGAGCGCACGGACTTGAGGCGCCGTCGTCTCGGCATCGTTTTCCAGAGATACAACCTCTTGCCCACCTTGACGGTGGACGGCAACCTGCGTCTCGCCCAGCATCTCTCGCTCGGGCGTAACGAGGCCCGGCGGGGCGCCGATCGGAGACGCGAGATTCTCGCCCTGCTCGGGATCCTGGGCAAACGAGATCATCGTCCCGTCGAGCTCTCCGGTGGTGAGCAGCAGCGGGTGGCGCTCGCCCGCGCCGTCCTCCACCGTCCCGCGATTCTGCTCGCCGACGAGCCGACGGGAAGCCTCGATTCGGAAAACTCCATGATGGTGCTCGAGACGTTGAAGCGGGTTCATCGGGAGCTCGGCCAGAGCATCGTGCTCATCACGCATGACATCGACGTTGCCGATGCCGCGGAGCGGGTCGTGTTGATGAAAGATGGAAGGATCGAGCCATGACGGCGGTGTTGTTCTCGGTGCTGGTCGTGGCGCAGGCACTCGAGGTTGATCTCTTCGCCAGGATGCGTGCGCGCCAACAAGAGGTCGCCAGACTATCTGCCGCGGTCGAGCAGGTGAAATCCTATCCCCAGCTCGGTATCGACGACCCGGCCGAGCGGGGTCGGCTGTATCTCGAGCGAAGCCGGCGGGGTGAGACGAAGGTGCGGCTGGAAATCATCATTCCGGAGACACGAATCTTGATCGCGAGCAACGGCGGTTATCTTCTTTATCAGCCCCGCATCAAGCAGGCGGTCGAAGGGGCGCTTTCCGGAGGCGGTAAGAAGGCCTTGTTCTCCGGGCTTCTCACGGGCTCGTCCGATGCGGCGCGCCAGCTCGAACGCGACTATACGGTCGAACAGCTCGGCGGGACCCACCTTCGGTTCGAGGCGAAGGCCGGCGCCGAGGTGCACTGTCAGCAGATCGATCTGTGGCTCGACGTTCGAAGCGGTCTTCCCGCCCGACAGAGCTGCCGCGAGGCCAATGAGAGCGTCATCACGATCACGCTGACCGAGATCGAGGTCGACGGCGAGCTCCCCGAAGGAGTATTCGAGATCGATCTTCCTCCGGACGTGGAGCGAGTCAAAGGCTAGGACAAGAGGACATGAAAAAGGCATTGGGTTGCGTGGTGGGGGCTTGGATCGCCGTGAGCGTGGACGCCGCTACGCTCCACCGCGAGACGCTTCGGGCATTCGACCGCTACGTGGAGCTGACCGAGCGACGTATCGAGGACGAGCTCGAATCCGACGACGGCTTCCTCGTCCAGGACTTTCTGCCACCCGCCCAGGCGGAAGAGGCCGGGCGCGTGGTAAGCGAAGGAGACGTCTACACGGCGAAGCTCGTCACCACCGATGGAGACGGCAGTCCGATCGACGTTCCCGATGGCATGGTGCACCACTGGGTCGGTGGCGTGTTCGTCCCCGGGGTAGGTCTCGACGAGCTGGTGCGATGGATTCAGGATTACGACGAGCATCATCGCTACTTCGACGAAGTGGAAGCGTCACGGCTCGTGTCGCACGACGGAGATGAGTTCTCCATCTATCTGCGCCTGCGTCGCAAGAAGATCGTCACCGTCTACTACAACACCGAGCATACCGTCCGGTTCCGACGGCAGGCCGAGGGACGCGTTACGAGCAGGAGCTACTCCACGCGAATCGCCGAGCTCGCCGCGGCGGGGACCGAAGCGGAAAGGGAGAAGTCGATCGCGGAGGATCGCGGCTTTCTTTGGCGTCTGAACTCTTACTGGCGATTCAAAGAAGAAGACGGGGGTGTCCTCGTCGAGTGCGAGTCGGTCAGCCTCAGCCGCTCGGTCCCCCTTGGCTTTCGATGGATCGTCGGGCGTTATCTCGATTCGGTTCCCCGCGAATCGCTGAGGGCAACGCTCGCACCTATCCGTGACGCTCATGAGTCGATCGGAAACGAAGAGTAGAGCGGTCCCAAGGGTAATTCTTCTAAGGGCGCACAAGGGCGACGCCATATGTAGCCATAATGTAGGATGATTGCGGCATTATTGAAGGCCGATAAGTATGAAGTTCGTTTCGGTTCGAGAGCTGCGACTGAGACCGGGCGAGGTCTGGAAGCTTGCGAAGCGGGAACGTGACATCGTCATCACTGCCAATGGGCGACCGATCGCCATCCTCACGGGCGTCGACGAGGGGACGTTCGAGGACGAGCTCGATGCCATCGAGAGAGCTCGAGCGCTGAGGGCGCTCGACAAGATCCAAAGAGAGTCCGTGCGGAAAGGAACGGACAAAATAACCGAAGGAGAAATCGAAAAGGAGATCGGCGCTTTACGCCGGAGACCTTAGGGCGCGAACATCTCTTGGAGCACTTGGAGCGCCTTTTCCAAAGCTTGGGAGGACAGGCCTCCCAGCCTCTTGACCAAACGCGCGCGATCCACGGTGCGGATCTGATCGAGAACGATATGTCCCGCCTTGCCCTGGAACCGGCACGGAATGCGAAACGGATAATCATGGCTTCCGGTTGTCAGGGGCGCCACGATGTACGTCGAGACATGAGCGTTGAGCTCGTCGGGTGAGACGACGACACAAGGTCGCGTTTTCTTGATCTCACGCCCTAGCGTTGGGTCCAGCGCGATCAGGAAGACCTGGCCGCGTCGGACTTCAGACACGTCACCAATGCCACTCGTCGAGATCGAAGTGGGTGGGAATCGACTCGTCGGTTAACGTATCCTCTCTCCGATCGGCGAGGGCCTGGGCGGCCTCTGCCCACCCCTCTCGAGGACTTCCTGGTCGGGTGATTACTATTTCTCCCTCGCGAACTTCGAGCTCAACCTCTTCGGAAAGACCCGCCTGCTCGATGAGCGGCTTGGGAAGACGAATCCCTCGTGAGTTACCTATCCTGACGAGTCGGGTTTTCATTCGCCCCTCAACTCCCATGGTGATTACATCGTAATCACGTTGTCGCTTCAAGTCAAATTCGAGATCGGGCGAGCTCCACAGATCGAGCTCGATTCAGCCCGAGAGCGTTTCGACGCTCGGTTCATCGCGCCCGTACCGGGGACAGCTCGGATAGACCGGGCGAGCGCTCGCGCTGAAGCTCGCCGGCGACTCGTTCCATCTCACGCATCGCCCGCAGGAGATTGAGCCCCGCGACCTTCTTTACCTCGTCATCGGTGTAGCCGCGCACGAGAAGCTCGGCGAGAAGGGCGGGAAACCGGGTGATGTCGTCGAGCCCCTCCGCCATGGAAGGTCCTCCGGCATCGTAGTAGTCCGAGCCCAGGCCCACGTGGTCGATCCCCGCAACGTTCCTGATGTGGTCGATATGGTCGGCGACGTCGTCGAGGGTTCCTCGTGGTGGCGGGTTTCGCGATACCCACTCCTGGAGCCTTCGTTCGATCTCCCGTACGTCGTCGAGCTCGGCCCGGAGCGACTCGGCGACCTCGTCGCGCCGTCGCGCCCAGACAGGCTCGTCCGCCGAAAGCCCCATCTCCGGCCCGAGCCCGTCGCGTTCCGACTCGGGCGTGGGCACGATGTAGCCCGGGATGAAGTTCACCATGACGACGCCACCGTTCTCGGCGACGAGGCGGAGAACGTCGTCGGGAACGTTTCGAGGATGGGCGTTCAGCGCTCGAGCGCTGGAATGCGAGAAGATCACCGGAGCCCTGGTCACTCTGAGAGCGTCTTTCATCGTATCCGCGCTCACGTGAGAGAGATCGACGAACATGCCCAGCCGGTTCATCTCGCGCACGACCTCCTCGCCGAACTCGGTGAGCCCTCCGTGGCGGGCGAAGTCGGTGGCGGAATCGGCCCAGTCGGTCGTCAGGAAGTGGGTGAGTGTCATGTAGCGCGCCCCGAGAGCGTGCACCATACGCAATGCGGCGAGCGAGCCCTCGATGGCGTGGCCGCCCTCGATGCCGATCAGGGACGCGATCTTGCCTTGGCGATGGAGACGCACGACCTCGTCCGCCGTCCGGGCGAGCTCGAGCTCGGGGTAGCTCGCCACGAGCCGGTGAATCATGTCGATCTCGCGCAGGACTTGCCGCAGCGCCGTGCCTTCCAGCATGAACGAAACGTCCACATAGGCCGACCAGAACTGCCCGCCTAGCATTCCCTCGCGAAGTCGCGGGAGGTCGGCGGGCATCTCCACTTGAACTTCGCGGATGTCGATCCGCTCGAGGTCTCCCGCGGCGGAGTCGAGAAGAGAGCTGGGAAGATCGTTGTGCCCGTCGATGAGGGGCACCTCCTGGAGCAACCGTCTCACGCGCTCGAGCATCTCCGGGGACGGCGTCTGCGCCGATACGATGACCGAGCTCCCCACGACGAGCGCAACCGTAACTGCTTTCATGGCTGACCTCCGGCCGCGATATTGTATCGGCAACGTCACCATGCCGGCGAAGACGAGGCTTTCGGCCGTTCTCGATCGGCTCGAGAAAGCGTACGGGCGCCCTTCACCGATTCCCCCGAGAGGGCCGTTCGAGCACGTCCTGTGGGAGAACGTCGCCTATCTCGTGAGCGACGAGCGGCGTCGCGAGGCATTCCGGGCTCTGAAGCAGAGAGTTGGCACCGAGCCCCAGGACATCCTTGCCGCCTCGGATGACGTGCTCCACCCGATTGCGGCCATGGGAGGGATGCATCCGGAAAGACGGGTCGCCGTCCTGCGCGACATCGCCGGAAAGGCCGTGAAAGAGTTCGACGGAAAACTCGATCGCGTGCTCGATCTGCCGCTCGGTCAGGCTCTGAAGGCGTTGCGACAATTTCCATCCATCGGAGAGCCCGGGGCGGAGAAGATCCTCCTTCTGTGCGGTGCTCGACCTCTTTTCGCTCTCGAGTCGAACGCCGTGCGCGTCCTGCTTCGTCTCGGCTACGGCGAAGAGGCCAAGAGCTACTCGACGACCTATCGGAAAGTGCGCGAGGCCGTCGAGCGAGAGATCGACAAACGCGTTCCCTGGCTCGTTCGAGCGCGCGAGCTCCTGAGACGTCACGGTCAGGAAGTCTGCAAACGCTCCGCTCCCTTGTGCGAGGCATGCCCGCTCCAGGAGAGCTGTCGTTATTGGGAGAGGATTGTAGTATCATCGAAACGCATCTAGATACTATGAGTCGAAGAAATCGTTCGTACCCACGGGCGTCGGGCCGGTTCGTTCTTCGGATCCGCCCGGGTGTCCATGCGGCGTTGAGGAAGGCCGCGGCCGACGCGGGCACGTCACTGAACGACTACTGCGCCCGAAGGCTCGTTCTGCCGGTCGGGAGCTCGAGTGCTTACGAGGGAGCCGCGAGTGTGGTCGAGCGCGCCGCGACGTTGTTCGGCGAGCGGCTTCTGGGCGTGGCCGCGTTCGGGTCCTGGGCTCGAGGCGAGTTGTCGGAAGCCTCCGACGTCGATGTGCTGGTAGTGGTGGAAAATGACGTGGCGCTCACCCGCTCACTCTACCGAACCTGGGACGAGTCTCCCATTCGCTGGGGAAGCCAGACCGTAGAGCCACATTTCGTCCACCTGCCGCCGCCCGACGCGACGGTCGCCGGTCTCTGGGGCGAGGTAGCGATCGATGGCGTCGTGCTGTTCGAGCGGGGCATGAGGCTTTCCGCCCGACTGGTTCGCGTCCGGCACGACATCGTCTCCGGCCGTATCGTGCGGAAGCTCGTTCACGGTCAGCCCTACTGGGCCGAGGTAGCGTGACGATGCGAAATCGTGAGCTTGCCCGGGATTACGTAAGGCGGGCTGCTGTCCGGCTGCGAGCCATCGATACCTTGTTCGAAGGCGAGAGCTGGGCCGACGTCGTCAGAGAATCCCAGGAGGCTGTCGAGCTGGCGCTCAAAGGCCTTCTCCGGTCCTGCGGTGTCGAGGCGCCTCGAATCCACGACGTCTCGGAGATCCTCCTCGCCGAAAGGCATCGATTGCCCGCGATCGTCGATGACGACCTCGAACGACTGGCCGATATATCCAAGGAGTTGCGGCGCGACCGAGAATTGGCCTTCTACGGGGCCGAGGACTTGACCCCCTCGGACTTCTACTCCGAGGACGACGCCGCCAAGGCGCGAGAGGGTGCGCGGTTCACCGTGCGGCTGGTCGAGCCCATCGTCATCCCCAAAGTTGACGGCTAGAACGTCAAAACTACCTTGGTGCAGCCCTCGAGCCGGCGATGGAAGAGATCGTAGCCGCGAGGCCCCTCGCCGAGCGGGAGGCGATGGGAGACGATGGCGCGAAAGTCGTATTTTCTTTCGGCCACGAAGCTCAGGAGCGGGCTCATGAATCTGCGTGCGGGGCATCGCCCCGTCCGATAGGTCAGGTTCTTGTCGTAGGCTTCGACGGGCGAAAAGGCGAACTGAGATTCGGTGTGCACGCCGACGACGGCCACGATGCCGCCGGGGCGGACGAGATCCACCGCGAGTCTCGTCGCCTCGGGACTTCCCACCGCTTCCAGCGCGGCGTCGACGCCGCGACCATCGGTCCGCTCTTTCACGATATGGAGAGGATCGGTCGAGGACGCATCGATGGGCTCGCCGCCGAATCGTTCGGCTAGCGCGAGTCTCTCGGAAACGACGTCGATGGCAAGAACGCACTCCGCTCCGCGCTCGCGGGCTCCGATCACCGCGAAGAGGCCGACGGGACCGCAGCCGACGACGGCGACGGTTCGGCCCGGGCCAGCCTCTGCCATCTCGGCACAAAAGAATCCCGTCGCCAGAACGTCTCCAGTGAAGAGCGCCGTCTCCAAGTCGAGCGATTCGGGGACTCTGACCAGGGTCGTATCGGCGAGCGGCACGCGTACGTACTCCGACTGTGCTCCGTGAAGTCCCTCGCCGTTTTGAATCCAGCCGAAGAGCTGTCCCTCGGGACAGCGGCAGCTGAGGCCGCGGTTGCAGTAGAAACACCGACCGCAGCTCGAGGTGAAGGGAGACACCACGAGGTCGCCAGGCGACAGGTCCTTCACGTCGGCGCCGGTCTCGACGATCTCTCCCAGAAACTCGTGTCCCATAACGGTTCCCGGCTCGATTCCCTTCTCTCGACCGAGATAGACATGGAGGTCCGAGCCGCATATCGCGCTCATTCGGGTTTTCACGATGACATCGGTCGGGCGCTCGATCGAGGGTTCGGCGACATTCTCGAGAACGACCTCTCGTTCGGCGCGAAAGGTAAGGGCCTTCATGGCAGGATGTCCTCGAGGGCGGCGAGCCACCGTTCGGCCATCCGGATCTCGCCGTCCACGTTCGGATGCACTCCATCGTACGTCAATCGCGCCCCGTCGAAGCCGGTGTGGTGATCCACGATGCGAACCGAAGGATGTTCGCCGAGCCGAGCGATCTCCGCGTTCAACTCGCGGATGCGCCGGTTGGCGGACTCCGTCGTGGTCGGGATGATCTGGGCGATGAAAATTACCGGGCTCGGTTCCGTTGCGCTCGCGATATCGACCAGGCGAGACAGCTCCTCGAGCGTGCTTTCGACCGACTGTCGCTGAAACAGGTCGTTCGATCCGAGATGCACGAGGATTGCGTCGGGTC
>DASPGQ010000181.1 GCA_035620555.1 Vicinamibacteria bacterium | reverse complement strand
CGTGGGAATGTTCCTGGCGCTCGCGCTGATTCTGATCAAGGCGCCCTCGCCCATGCTCATCGCCGTGGGAATGTACCTTCCGTTCGAATCGACGGCGGCGATCTTCGCCGGCGGTGTCCTGCGGAGTATGCTCGACGCGCTTCTGAGGTGGAAACGAGCTTCGGAGAACGAGCGCATTCGCGCCGAGAACGTCGGGACACTCCTCTCGTCCGGCTTCATTGCCGGCGAGTCGCTCATGGCGGTGCTCCTCGCGTTTCTCGTTCTGGGCAGCGACTTCGTCCCGAGCCTTACCGAGCTTCGACAGAGCGTGACCGCCGGCATCACACCTCGTTACTGGCTCGGGCTCGTCGTCTATCCCGCGCTCCTGTACCTTCTCGTATGGGTTCCGTTCACCAAGATGCGCATGGGAGGGCTGCCGAGCACCAAGACCGATTGAACGTCCTCGATCTGACACCGCATCGAGCCGCGGATTGGACGGAGCGCGACGGCCTGGTGGTGCTCGTTCGTCCGCGGCCCGCCGCGCGCTCGCTCCGCGGGCTGATCGACGGGCTCGGCTACCTCCTCGCCGCCAAGCGACTGCGCCTCGACGCGCTCGGAAGCTTCTGCTGGCGCCAGATCGACGGCAAGCGGACGCCCTGGGAGATCGCGACCGTCGTTCGCCGCGAGTTCGGGAGCGAGTGCGAGCCCGCCGAGGAGCGCGTAGGACGTTTCCTGCGCATGTTGGCGCGCGAGGGACTCGTATATTTCGACGAGCTGGCCACGAGAATGTGACGGTGCGGCGGATCAACCCGCAGGCACATCGTTCGAAGAGCCCATTGGGCTTACGTCAGATCGAAGATCGGGACACCGATTCTCTCAGCGGCATGCTGCATGCGCTTGTCATACGTCGCAAGCTCGACGTCTTGCTTTTGACGTCGCAAGAAATCCAACGAAGCAAGGTGAAGCGCATCCAGAGTCCTAACCGGCACGGGAAATGGCTCGAGTGCTCGCGCCAATACCGGTTGGGCCAACTCGACGAAGGCGAGACGCCCGAGCAGCAGTCGCAACGGTTCAGCGTGCGATCCCGAGAGGTCCATCGCATGAATCCTCGTCCATGCCTCGTATTCGAGTAGCCGGCTCGAGATGAGAAGCTGAGCCCACATCGATGGCGGCGTAGCATGACCCTCGCCAAGCAGATGCGCAAGAACCACCGAGGTGTCGACGTAGATCAACGATCCGAACGATCCTCGTCCAGTCCCCCCAGCACCGCGTTCACAGGGGCGACCGGTAGGCGCGGTGGGGGCTCCTCACTGTGAACTGTCGGTGGCGTCACCCATCCGCTGCGGACGGCGTCAGCGAGAAACGCGTCCGCGACGATCGGGCTGCGCTCTTCTCTCGGAGGCACGAGCTCGGCCACGACTCTGTCCCGATCGGTCACCAGCACCGTCTCGCCCGATGCGGCGAGACGTACATATTCGCTCAGCCTGTTTTTGAGCACTTTCAGCCCCACCGCTCGCATGGTTAGAAGGTAGCTTCCAGAAGCTACCTTTGTCAACCCGAGAGCAGTGGTTCCAGATCACAAACATCATCGCGAATGGCGGGAGTAACTACGCCCGACGCCCGGGAGTCTCGACCTCGACACGATCCACCAGGCTATTGCCCGGGATCGTCTTCCGACGGGCCGTAGATCGAGGGCACCTTGCCGCCCATCGGGCGAATGTAAGCGCTGAGCTGGCCCCGGTGACGGAGGGACAGGCCCTTCCCTGCGCCAGCGCCTCGAGGTCGTAGCCACCGAGAATGTTGAGAGCGATGAGAAGGACGATGCCCTGCGAATTCGGGGCGCTCTCCTAGACCTCGAGACTCGCGTACTTCGTCTTCAGGGGCGGGCTTTCAATCCTGGAGCCATCGTGGACGCGGATGCCCCAGGGACCACTCAAAAAGCACGCTGCAGTTCGAATGTGCCCGCGACCGTGCCGAAGCACCGGCCCGATGCATGGCCATTCAGGCGCTGTGCGCGGCCGCCGCTGAACTGGATTTGTGTAATAACGAGGCCAACGCCCCCGCAGGTGCTGGTTCGCGGAAGGCCGCCGAGAAAGAGCATCGGTGCCCAAT
>DASPGQ010000180.1 GCA_035620555.1 Vicinamibacteria bacterium | reverse complement strand
CCAGACCGTCGACCACGACCCTCCCGCGTTGAACGTCGTAGAACCTGAGCAGGAGGCTCGTCAAGGTCGTTTTGCCCGCACCGGTATGGCCGACGATGGCGACCGTCTCTCCTCGACCCACCTCGAGCTCGATGTCTTGGAGGACCCAGTTCTCGCCCTTGTAAGCGAACCAGACATCCTCGAAACCGAGCGTTCCCGCCCCCGAGATCGCCCGAGGACTGCCTTCGGGTGAGGAAACGGTGACCTCGGCGTCCAGCAGCTTGAATATCCGCTCCGAAGAAGCCATTGCGCCCTGGAGAATGTTGAATTTCTCGGAAAGATCGCTAATGGGCCGATAGAAGCTCTCCGAGTACTGAATGAACGCGACGAGGCCTCCCAGAGTGAGCGTTCCGAGAAGGATCTGACCACCGCCGTACCAGATGACGAGACCGATCGCGATCGCCCCGAGCACCTCGACGACGGGATAGAAGATCGCGTAGTGGAGGATCGACTCGATGTTCGCATCGGTGTGTTGTCGATTGAGCTCGGTGTACTGCGCCCCCTTGCGATCCTCCTGGCGAAAGAGCTGAACCACCTGCATCCCCACGATGTTCTCCTGGATGAACGCGTTCAGGGCGGCGATGCGAGTTCGAACCTTTCGATAGACGGTGCGCACCCGACGCTTGAAGATGATCGTGACCGCGAAGAGCGCCGGGAGAACCGTGAAGGTGACGAGCGCGAGGCGCCAATCGAGGTACAAGAGCACGATCATGATGCCGAGAAGCATGAAGACGTCGCCGAAAATCGTGACCACCCCGGAAGTGAAGAGCTCGTTCAAGGCGTCCACATCGGTGGTGACGCGGGTCACGAGACGTCCCACCGGGTTCCTGTCGAAGAAAGCGGGATGAAGGCGCTGGAGATGAGCGAAAATCTCTCCTCGCATATCCTTCATGACGCGAAACCCCGCAAGGTTCATGATGTAGACCTGGCCGAACGAGATCGCGAACTGGAGCAGGAGCGCCACGACGTAGAGGCCGGCGATCGCGTTCAGGCCGGCGAGATCGCCGGTAGCGATGTAGTCGTCGATGGCCACCTTCGTCAGGAACGGGCCCACGAGCTTCAGCGCGGCCGCGGAGACGACGAACACGAACGAGACCACGACGTGAAGCTTGTAGGGCCTCAAGTAGGTCAAAAGCCGCCGCATGAGGCGACCGTCGTAGACCTTCCCGAGGGCCTCTTCTTCCTGAAACGGCATTATTTAGTGCTCACTCGCCTCTTCGGCTCGTTCGCTCCCCTCGCTCCTCGCTCGGGGAGGACGGCCGGATTATTCGCACTGCGTGCTCACATCTCATACCCTCGAAGTAGCCCGATGCGGACGATTCCCGCGGCCCACGCCTTCGCTTCGGCGTGGCCGCTTCCTCCCGGCCGGCTCGCTTCGCTCGCACAAATGCGCTGCGGTTTCTCATCACGCGGCTAAATTCGCTCGAGCTCTTCTTCGAGCAGCTGCTTTCGATGAAGGCTCGCGTAGAGACCATCCCGCTCGACGAGCTCGTCGTGGCGTCCCCGTTCCACGATCCGGCCAGCGTCGAGAACGTAGATGACATCCGCGCTCTTGACCGTACTGATACGGTGGGACACCACTAGCGTCGTCCGCTCGCGCATCACCTCGGAAAGCTCTCTCAATATGCGCTCCTCGGTCTCCGTATCCACGGCGGAGAGGACGTCATCGAGAATCAAGATCGGCGGGTCGACGAGAAGGGCGCGGGCGATGGTCGCCCTTTGCCGCTGGCCGCCGGAGAGCGTAATACCGCGCTCGCCCACGAGGGTTCGGTAGCCGTCGGGGAAATCGGCGATGTCGCCGTCGAGGCCCGCCTGCGTAGCCGCCCTCGCGATCTCATCGGGCGAAGCGGCGGAGCGACCGAAGGCGATATTGTCCCCGACCGATTCGGAGAACAGGAAGCTTTCCTGGGGGACGAAACCCACCGCGCGACGTACCGTCTCGAGGGAGAGGGACCTTACGTCGTGTCCATCGATGAGGACGGCACCCTCGGAGACATCGTACAGACGCGGAACGAGGCTCGCGAGCGTCGTCTTGCCCGATCCGGTCCGGCCTACGAAAGCAACCGTCTGGCCCGGCTCGATGACGAGATCGACTCCGTCGAGGACACGGTGGCCGTTGTACTGGAACGACACGTTCCTGAGCTCGATGCGACCCCGGAGGGGGCCTTCGACGTCTTCCGTGCCATCCACGATATCGGGAGCCGTGTCCAGGACGGCCGCGATGCGCTTCATCGAGGCCGCGCCCCGTTGATAGATGTTCACCACCCAGCCAAAGGCGATCATCGGCCAGGTCAGCATGGCCAGATAGGCGAAGAAAGCGACGAGCTCACCGAGCGTCATCCGCCCCTGAACCACCATGCGGCCGCCCCACCAGAGAACGAGCGCGGAACCAAACCCGATCAGAGCGGCAAGCAGTGGGTAGAAGGCACCCCAGAGCCTTACCAGCTTCATGTTTCGTCGAAAGAAGTCCTCGTTCTCGGCGTCGAAACGCGCCATCTGATCGGCTTCCTGCGTGTAGGCTTTCACGACCCGCATCCCCGACACGTTCTCCTGGACGAGTGTCGAGATGTCGCTCATCTTTTCTTGAATCGCCTCGAATCGTTTATGGATCACCGCGCCAAACTTCTTCACCGCGAGGGAAACGAGCGGCATCAGCGTGAGCGAGACGAGCGTCAGCTCCCAGCTGATCGCCACCATGAAGGCGAGGGCACCGATGGTGATGGTGACGGTCTCGGCCGGATACATGATTCCCGGTCCGAGCACCATGCGGACCGCGCCGATGTCGTTTGAGGCCCGAGACATGAGATCTCCGGTTCTCCATTTCTGAAAGAACCTGGGGCTCATCCTCTGCAGATGGCCGAAGAAGTCTCCCCTCAGATCGAACTCGACCCAGCGAGACACGCCGATGAGAAGCTTCCGCATCCAGAAACGAAAGAACCCCTCGACGATCGCAAGGACGACGATGAGCCCGCCGTAAAAAGCGAGCTTCCGAACCGTTATCTCGACGGTGAGATCGTCGACGGTGCGTTGAAGGACTTGGGGCGCGAGAACGGCAGCGGCCTTCGCGAGCAGAAGAGCACCCATGCCGAGCACCATCGGTTGTGGGTAGCGCTTGATGTAAGGCAGGAGCCGTTTGAGATCGTTCATAAGGAGACAGGCACTTCGAAGCTCCCCCGTTCGACAAAGGGAACGCTGCAGTATAGCAACCCGCGAATCACGGGCTGTGGGCGAGCCGGCCCTTCCTTGGCTGAAGTAAAAGGCGGGGCCGCCAGGGGATGCGGCCGTGGCATGGAGTGCTAGAAGAGTGTGGTGAGTCTAAGAATGTGAGGATTTTTAAGGAAGATGGAAACAAGGAACGGGGGATCACCCCCCGTTCCGATCCCGCGATGTCTGCTCTTAAGGAACCACCAGGGCGTTAGCCATGGCGGTAAAGATGTTGATCACCGCTTGCGAAATGTTCGGGAGAGCAAGGGCAATGGCGAGAGCCACCATAACGAGCATGAGCGCATACTCGACTGCCGTCGGTCCGTCTTCCTCCCTGAAGAACCGAATGATCTGCTGCTTCATCACGTGTTTTCTCCTTCTCTATGCGTCTGATGCGGCTCTTATCGCACCATCGAACGTTGGGCCGTTACTCTCAGTAGACGCTTTCTCTCTAGAGCAAGTGTTGTGCCAGACGGGATGAACGATATAAATTATTGATTTTTAAATAGGTTACGATTCAAGTCTCCGTTAGTGCTTCTATCTGTTGCAAACACATGGGTTAAAGTCTATCCAACACAGCAGGATACAATGTACGGGCCATCGTTCTGGACTCGTCCGGACAAGGTGGCGGGAGTCGCCGGAAGGGTTTGTTCGAGAAAGAGTTGGCGAACCCGCGCAGGCCGGACGGTTAATCGGAAACGCGGGGCATGAATGGCTACCGGTGCCCGGTCTCGATGGCGTTCGCTCGCTCGTCGACGACGGATTGATAAGACACGTCGCCGAGACTGCGGTAGAGCTCAAGTGCTTCGAGACGCTTGCCCGCCTCTTCGAGGGCACGAGCGCGGTCGTAAACGAGATCCGACGCATCGTAGGGAGCCTGCTCGTCGATCTCGGCAATGGCGCGCTGGAACGCTTCCGCAGCCGCGGCGAAATCTTCTTGCTGGAACAGCCGGAGACCGCGCTCGAGCTCCGTTTCGTCCCGTTCCAACAGGACCCCGCGACGGTAGAATCGGGGGGGCCCCTCGACGTCATCGACGAGCGCGTTTCGGACCTCTAAGAGCTCGCCGTCGAGGATGCGAGCGTCACAGCTTTCGAACCGGACTTCCCCGTCAGCGACGAGCTTCAGACCGTGGCAGCCCGCCTCTCCCGCGAAATGGAACACCGGGCCTTCGTCCAGGATGTCCACCCCGAGGGGCGCCTCCTCGGCTCCCACCCAGACGAGCTCGAGGTCGGATCCACTGTCTTCGAGCAGGAAGTTGAAGTGGAGCAAACCCTCGTCGGTGGAATACGAGCGCTGGAGGGCGACTCGTGGACTCTGGATGGCCGAGTAGAACACTCCGACGTTGTCCGATGCCGTGCGTCGGACCCTCGGGTCGACGGCTCGCGAGCGGTCGAGGAGCGTGTCGGCCACCCTCTCTCCCAGGAGCTCGAGCGCCAGGCTCTTCGCCGCCTGGGCGCCATCGAGCCGCGAGAGAGCCTGGAGAAGCTCGATTCCGAGCGCCCGGCTCGCGCTCGCCCCCCGGATTACGCGCTGGGCAAGCCGGCCGAGCTCGGTGTAGAGGTCGTCGAGAGGCGCAGGGCCGGCCTCGAGCCGGTCGATCCGGTCAATCCAATCGAATAGCGTGCGGTATTCGTTGACCTGACGCTCGAGGGTGACGATCGGTTGGCCCTTCGCTTCGCGCTCTTCCCGGGAAAGGCTCGGCTCGGCCAAAAGCCCCAAGCATTTTTCCACGAGCGGGCGCAGCTCGCCTTCGGGCAGCACCGGCAGCCGAATCTGGGAGAGTCCTCCACGTGCGACGATCCGGACCTCCCCATCATCGCGGAATTGCAGCCCGGCGGGAAGCGAGTCGCGCTTCCCCACGGCAACCGGCATCCCGAGAAGACGCACGATTCGTCGGGCCACGGGCAGATCGGCTTCGTCGACGAAGGCGACCACCTGGATCGGGATACCCTGTCGGATCAGCGAAGCAACGGGGCGGGTAATGGCATCGAGCTCTTCACTGCACCGGCCACAGCGCTCCTGGGGCACGTAGACGACGAGAAGGCTTCCGCTTCGAGCGAGCTCGCCGGTGACGAGCGTTCCCCCGTCGGTGACCGCCGATATCTCCGGAAAAGCGCCATCGAGGAGCTCCACCTCGCCAAGCTCCGGTGCGTGTATCACGAAGCGGCGCCGGTCGAGACTCGCATCGAGAGCGTGTCGAGAGCGAAAAGCGCCCGTCTCCAGAAGCGCCGTCTCCAAAGCCGCCGACTCGGAACCGGATGCCAATAGGGCGTCGAGCAAGAGCTCGATCCGCTCTTCGATGCTCAGGTCCGGATGATCCGCCATCAAGAGCAGAGTCTCCGGAGAGGGTGCGCGCCGGTAAGCCTTTCGGGCCGCTCGCCACTTCTCCTGCGCCGATAGCGCGTCGCCGAGCAGGCGAAAATACCGAGAGCGCCTCTCTCGATAACGCTGGCGCGCTTCGAGAATCATTTCCTCGAAGAGAAGCCCTTTGTCGGGACGCGATTCGATCTCCTCCTCGGGTACGAACCGGAGAGAAAGCTCGAGTGCCTCGCGAGCCGATTCTTCGGCCGATCGACCGTCGTCGGTCTCGAGATGGGCCCTGGCGCGCTCGTAGGCCGCCTCCGCGGAGCGCGGCTGAGCCGCGAGAGCCAGCACGAGAAATGGGGCAGATGTGAGCAAGGGTCAGCCCGAAAGCCTCGCGAGCCTCTCCGCCGCAGCCGCGAGGGTCTCCTCCCGCTTGCAGAAGGCGAATCTGAGCTTTTGCTTCCCGTCTTCCCGACGGTGGTAGAAGCTCGAGCCTGGTACCGCGGCGACCCCGACGCGTTCCACGAGATGGCGGGCAAAAGCCACGTCGTCGGAAAAACCGAACCCCGAGATATCGGTCATGATGTAGTACGCGCCTCCCGGCCGATAGCAGCGGAATCCCGCCGCGCCCAGACCCGAAAGGAGACGATCGCGACGGGCCTGATAGTCGCTCGCCAGTCGCTCGTAATAACTTTCGGGAAGAGTCAAGGCAACCGCCGCAGCCTCTTGAAGCGGTGCCGCCGCCCCCACGGTGAGAAAGTCATGCACTTTCCGGATGGCGTCGGTCAACGGATCCGGAGCCACCGCCCAACCGACTCGCCAGCCGGTGAGGGAATAAGTCTTGGATAGACTGTTGATGGTTACCGTTCGGTCCGACATCCCTTCGATCGTCGCCATGGGAATATGCCGAGCCCCGTCGTAGAGGATGTGCTCGTAAATCTCATCCGTCACCGCGACCACACCCCATTTCTGGCAGTGCGCCGCGATGGCCTCGAGCTCTTCACGAGAGTAGATCTTTCCCGTGGGGTTGTTCGGCGTATTAATAATGATTGCGCGGGTGCGTGCGTTGAAAGCGGACTCGAGCTCGGCGGGATCGATTCGAAAATCCGGCTCGTGAAGCGTCACGTAGCGCGGCACGGCGCCCGAGAGGATGGCATCGGGCCCGTAGTTCTCGTAAAAGGGCTCGAAGACGATCACTTCGTCGCCGGGATCGACGAGGGCGAGCATCGCCGACATCATGGCTTCGGTCGAGCCGCAGGTAACCGTTAGATGTCGCTCGGGGTCGACCTCGAGTCCATAGACTCGGCGGGTGCGCTCCGAGATGGCATCTCGTAAACGCTTCGCCCCCCAGGTGATCGCGTACTGGTTGACGTCCGCACGGATGGCGGCCACTGCGGCTTCCTTGATCGGATCGGGAGCACTGAAATCGGGAAACCCCTGAGCCAGGTTGATGGCATCGTATTTCTGAGCGAGACGCGTCATCTCCCGGATGACCGATTCGGTGAAACGAGCGGCTTTGCGCGAAGCGCGCACCGCTCCGGCTTGTTGTACCTTATCGGTCATCGGTAATGTTTCGACACCGGCTCGAACGATTTTATGGGTGAGGGCCGTCGGCCCGAGCGGCGATGACCGTTACTCGTCGGCAGCGGCCTCGGAGTCCGACCCTCCGTAGAGGCGACGATATAGCATCTCGTTCCGGAGAACCAGCCTGACGTAGTTCCTGGTCTCGTCGAAGGGAATCTCTTCGATGAAGACCTCGGCGTCGAGCGACATGTCCATGCCCGTCCATCTTCGCACGCGATTCGGTCCCGCGTTGTAGCTGGCGAGCGCGTAGTCCACTCGTTCGTCGAATCGGGCGAGCTCCTGCTTCAGGTAGCGCGTTCCGTAACGAATGTTGATCTCGGGAACGTAGAGATCGGCCAGCGCGTACTTTCGGCGCTCCTGGCGGGCGAGGACCCTTCCCGTGGCGGGCAGAATCTGCATGAGGCCACGAGCCCCGGCACGCGACCGGACTCGCGGATTGAAGGTGGACTCCTGGCGGATGAGCGCCGCGACGAGAAACGGATCGAGCTCGTGTTGGCTGGAGTATTTCTGCACCTCGTCCCAGTAATCGAGGGGATAGAACAAAAGCCAGATCGGCCGGGGCAACAGGTCTCCGGTGGCGGATTCGTGAAAAGGAAACGCTTCTCGAATCGTTCGGATCGCCTCCATGTTCCTTCCACGATCGTGGTGAATCCAGGCAGCCAATGCGAGAAACGCCGCGTCGTCTCGGAGCCCGCGAACGGCGCTCCGAGCCTCGGCGAGTGCCGCCTCGTCGAGGCCGACGACGTCGAGCTGGGCGATACGCTGCTGCTTGGCGACCCGGTCTATCGAAAGGGCGTCTCTCAGATCGATGCCGTCTCGAGCCGATTCGATCGCCGAAAGCGAGAACGAATCGCCACGCAATTCCCCGAGACGCTCGAGCGCCCGTCGCCCATAGTAGGTGTTCTTGTAGCCGAGGAGCACCTGGCGATAGAGGGACTCGGCGCGGTCGACACGACCGGCTTCTTGGAACGATCGGCCCGACCAGTAGAGTATTCGTGCGAGACCCTCCGCTCCCGGTTTTTCCCGCGCCGCTTCTTCGAGACCAAGGCCCGCCTCATCGAAGCGGCCGTGCCGGAAATCGTCCCAGAAGAGCTGCCATTTGGCATCGAGAGACCGCTTCCCACTCGGAAACATTTGCACGAGCTTGGTGAAGTAGCTCAGAGAGATCTCACGCTCACCACTCGTATCCTGGTGGGAGGCGAGAGAGTAGATCGCTTCCTCGGTCCATGCACTCGCCGGATAGTTCTCGATGAGGCGATTCACCAGCTCGAGATGCGTAGAGCTCGACCCCAGGCGACGGGCTACTTCGGCCTGATAATAGAGCGACTCGGGAAGAAGCTCCTCTCGCCGTACCTTCCGGAAATCCGTCAAGGACGCCGTCAGTTGCCGGCGACGGTACTGGCAAACCCCCATTCGGAGAAACAGGAGATCGGAATCGGCGACGCCGGAGTAGCGGCTCAGTACGGAGCGAAACGCGGAGTAGGCGTCCGAGTAACGGCGCTCCTCCAGGAATGCTTCCGCGCGCTTCAAGCCGAGACGGTAATAATGCGCCGGACTCGGCTCGGGGAGTGCTTTACGGGCGCTCGTGAGAAGACTCACAGCGGTCGATGCCCGGGGGTGTGTCGGCATCCCGTAGTACAGTTTCTCGAGGACCTCGACGGCGTCCACTGGGCGGTCCCTCTCGAAATGAAGGCGGCCGAGCGCGTAGAGCGCGTCCCCCCGGAGCTCTTCATCCCGGCTCGAAGACGCGGGCTCGAGAACGGCGATGGCGCCGGCGACGTCCTTACGAGCCTCCAGGAGCTGCGCCATCGCGAGCCGGGCCTGTCCGTCACGGACGGTGTCCTTGTACTCTTCGGTGAGCCTGGCTAAGGCTTGCAGCGCTCCGTCGGCGTCGGTGGTCTCGGAGAGTCGCGCGATCTCGAACAGGGCATAACCGCCGAGCTCGGTCGAGTCGACCTCGGGTGCCCGAAAATACCGAATCGCATCCGTTGTCCGACCTTCCCCGGCGAGCACCAAGCCCGAGGCAAAAGAAGCCAGACCGCGAGCCGTCGCCGTGGCGCCGCTCTCGCGGACTCTCGAGAGCTCCTCGAGAGAGGCCCGAGCCAAACCATTCCGCATGATGACCTTCACTTCCCGAAGGCCGTCATCCGGATGGCTGAGAGGCTCCCAGGGAAGGGATGTCTTGGCGGTGGATGCGCTTTCCGCGGGCTCGCGTGCGGCTCGCGGAGGCGAGACGAAACCTAATAGAAGGAAGACGAGCGCGATCGCAAGAAAGATCCCCAACCGCCCCCGATTAAGCCTTCGATCCATCGACGTCTGCTGGAAAAGCGCCCCGCAACGTTAGAGCACGAGCTCGATCCCGCGTCTCTTATTCTAACCCCAATCCGTGATTCTTGCAGGCCCCGAGTTCCTCCGATGCCGTGCCCATTCGGGGTGAACCGGCATGCGACCTCCGATGACCAAAAGCCCGATGGGCTACGTCGGCGGCAGCGGGTGGCCGAGCGTGGCCTCGTCCCCGTCCCCGAGGATTCGGACGAGCTCCTCGTTGAAGTAGTTCGTCGCTGCCCGAATGGTCTCCGAAACGCGTTCCTTGTAGAGTTGGCGGCTGCGCTCGATGTCGTCCCTGAGTTTGGCGTAGAGATCGCGAGTCACACGACCTTCCCTTACTTTGCTCTCGTTGTAGAGCTTGATCTCCGAGACGAGAAGTCGAGCGAACCGCATGGCCTCTTCGTGCTTCTTCCGACTCTCCGAATCCAGCGAGTCGAGCTCGGGCTCGGGAGCCTTCGCCACGGGTGCGGAAGCCGGACTTGATGGACCAGCTGGTGTCTGCTCCACGGATCGTGGCTTCACATCAGGCGAGCTGAGGATCCGGGTTCCCGGATCGGAGTCGGTGACGACTTGGGTGGGATGCGACGGCGTCTTCTTCGTATACACCGGCGGCGACGGCGTGGGGGTCACTTCTGGCTTGCCCGTCTTCTGAGAGCTCAGGGCGTCGAGCAATCTCGACGCGTAGGAAGTCAGGATCTCCAAAGCTTCCGCGCTCGGCAGCCCAACCGATTGGTCACCGGTGTCCGCGTAGACGATGGCAGCGATGCGGTCCCTCAGAATCAGGGGAGTCGCGAACACCGCCGTCGGGAGCACGCTTCCGATCCGTGACAACAGCTGTACGTTGTCCCGATGCTCGTTGGAATCTCCATGGAACGTGGCACGATCTCGGATCACCGCGCTGAACAGCGTGTCGGCACTCGAAGGGACGGAGACTTTCTTGATGGCTTCGTTGTTGAAGCCCGGCGTCTGGTCGAAGCCCCGGCCGTTCCAGCCGATGCAGGAGCCCCCTTTCAGGATGAACAAAGCCACCCTGGGAGCGAACTGAGACGCCTCTTGCAGGAGCTGAGTGAGAACTTCGGTGAGCGACGTGCCTCGGTCGATATTCGCGAGCGATGCTCGGAGACGCTTGAGCGCGTCCCCATCGACCGCCTCCGCCGTCGGGGCGGCGGCGGCCCCTTCGTTGGAGGCGGAGGCCATCGCTTCGTTGGCGAAGGCAAGGATCCGATCCTCGTCGATGTTCTCCTCGTACTTCGACATCCTTTCCTGGAGCGCGTCGAGCTTCTGGATGAGCTCGTCCTGCAGCCCGGTGACGTCTTTCCGAAGATCGTTTGCCCAATTGGATACGAGCGCATGAAACAGCGCTAACGACTTGGCACGTAGCTGATCTTGATTCATGGGAACGCGCTTCCCTAAGTTTCGCAGTTAGAGGCGCATCCACGCCTCATGCGGGTTGTGTTGGGTGCAACGACCGCTTTTTACGTCATTATCGTGGACGCTTCCACTTAAGTCAATATAAGCAAAGACGTTGCCTGTGTCCACTGTGAAACCGAGCTTCGGCCAAAGGGACCCGATTGCACGGCACCGCGGTTACGCCTAAAATGTGAGTGCATCTGTCACTTCCGAAAGGGGGCGAACAGGGTTCGACGGAGACAACTGATTCCGTAGTGGCATGTCGAGCTTCTCACTTCTCGTAAAACGGTGAGGCAAAAACACAACTGCCAATAACGAATTGGCACTAGCCGCCTAAGACGGCTACGTCCTTCCGGCTCTCGCTCGCTGGGGTTGGAAAGGGCGTCATTAAAGGCGAGCTAGCCCGAAGCAGCTCCCCGGGCCGCGGGCGAAATCAAGGGGATGGCTCCCATCAGGTCCTTGCCGGATCCTGACTGATGGGAGCGAGATGAGCGGGAACCGGATAAGCATGTAGAAGCTGCGGATGAAGGTTTTCGGACGCGGGGTCGATTCCCGCCGCCTCCACCACCTTCGCTCGTCTGCTGACATCACTGCGACGAGCTTCGGCTAGGTAAACCAACTTCCCGAGCGAAGGCTGTCTCGCCGTAGCCCGAAGGGCGAAGGCGGACTTCGCATCCCGATCTCGTCTCTCTTAGCATGTGTACGTTATCCAAACGATTCGTCTACGTTCTCCGAAGCCTCATCGAGCCCGAACGACATTATGTTGGTCTGACGGCTCACGTTCTGCAAAGGCTTGATTGACACAACGCCGGGCAGTCACCACATACAGCGAAGTACAAACCCTGGACTCTCGTTGTCGCGATCGAGTTCCAGGATCCGGCAAGTGCAAGCCGTTTCGATAAGTATCTGAAGTCCGGCTCCGGCCGATCTTTCGCGAAGAGGCATTTCGGAAGTGGAGACTATCCGTCTCGGCCAAAGCTTGGCCGAGTACCTCAGTTCCCCGCCCGTCCGCGACAGTGCCAGAGACGCGGTTCGAGGTTAGACTTGGGCAGCAGGAAGACAACATGG
>DASPGQ010000179.1 GCA_035620555.1 Vicinamibacteria bacterium | reverse complement strand
CCGCAACGTGCCGAGGATCTTCCCCGTCGGAATCTGAGCTCTCGCCGAAGGCGTGAGGAATAGAAGGACTGTAACACCCAGACTCGTTGTACGCATGGGACTCCTCCGTCAGTTGCTCTGAAGCCTCGCCAGAACGTCCCGCCGCTTCCAGAGGCGGCTCTCCATCCGCATCGCCGTGAAAAAGATTCCCGAGTCCTCCGTGGGCCAGTAGGGCTTCCAGGGATCGATCCGCTCGGGCCGATAGAGAAGTCGCAGCTCTCCACCTTCCGCCGGAAGCTCCCACAGCTCGTTCAACCCGAGCGGATGAAGAAGGAGAACGATCGATGTTCCGTCGGGGGACCACGCGATCGGCCCGACGCTTCCGAAGCCCTCGGTTTGCCACGACGCGAGGGTTCGAAGTCGATCGCCACCGGTCGAGATCACGATGATGTCGCTCTCTTGACCCGTGACGTGCCGGCCGACGACGATCTCTCGCCCGTCGGGGGACCAGGCGGACATCAATTTACAGCCGCCGACACCAAGCGGAGACCGCAGTCCGCTTTCCAGATTCACGAGGACGAGCCGCCGCTCGCAATCGTAGTTTCCCTCCTCGAGAACGAGGAGACGGCCGTCGGGAGAAAGAGCGGCGTAGTGCCCCATGAGGGGCGGTCCCGCCTCGATCTCGACCGGGCGGGCGGCGTTTTCCGCCAGATGGAATCGCAGGAAGACGTCCTCGTTCGCCGGGCTTCGTCCCCACAGGAGAAACCAGCTCTCGTCGGGCGACCAGCCGATGACGCTCGACCTGGGGAGCTCCGACGTCAAAGGCAGTAGACGGGCCTCGGAACGGGAGAGGAGATAGAAGCTCTTGGAGCTCGATTCCCCCTCCACCTTTACCGCCACCCATTCTCCGGTCGGAGAGGGGACGCCTTCTTGCACCGACTGCTCGAGCTGCTCGCTGAAACGCGAAGGCTCGCCTTCGCGGCGCAGCCGCCACATCTCGCCCCGCTGCGACTTTTGCACCGAAAGGAGCGTGCCGTCCCGAGTCCAGCTCCAGGGGTACGAATCACCCACGCGGTCCTGAATGAGATACGGCCCGCCTGCGCGCTCGAGTCCGTCGAGACGAAGCGCCCAGAGATCCCAGTCCTCGTCGGATCGACTTCGATGAAGGAGATACCGGCCGTCGGGTGACCAGAGAGGAAAGCCCTCGTCGGCATGGGGATGGGTCAGCTCGACGTCCCGATGTCGCTCGCGATCGTAGACATGGATCGTCCCCCGGTCACCGTCCCCCGACCCGTAAGCGATCCGTTTTCCGTCCGGCGAGTAGAACGCTCGGGGCGGCCAGACCCACTCGACACTAGCGACGTCGCGAACCGTTCCTGTCTCGAGCGTGAGCTCGGCAAGGGTGGCGAAGCGAACGTCCTCGGGCGCCTGGCGCAGCAATAGTAGGCGTTTCCCATCGGGAGACCAATCCGTCACGAACAGCTCCCGCTCCGACGTATCAACGATCCGCGGCGCAGAGGCTGTCGGCGCGATGACACGTATCTGCGTCTGGTCGGCTTCACGGAATCGATAGGCGAGACTCGAGCCGTCGGGAGACCAGACCGGAGGGCACTCAAGAAGCCCGCCGCGTCGGTCGAG
The DNA here is from genome assembly GCA_035620555.1 of Vicinamibacteria bacterium. Classification (NCBI taxonomy): domain Bacteria; kingdom Pseudomonadati; phylum Acidobacteriota; class Vicinamibacteria; species Vicinamibacteria bacterium. Next base: position 4,215 of record DASPGQ010000179.1, on the reverse strand, counting down.
AAAGGTGTCCTCGCCCGATTCGAGGTCGCGAACGACGACGCCGCCCGCCCAGGTCGTGAAGGCGAGCTTCTTTCCATCAGGTGAGAGCGAGCCGGAATCGGGCTCTGCGCCGCGGGCGACGAGCTCGGCGGGAGGCAGGGAGACGGGTGCGCGGTGCCCCAGGTACCACCCGAGGAACAACGTCGGCACGGTGGAGACCGCGATCCACAGGCGCCAGGAGGGGCGCGGTCGTGGCGGACCGGGCAGTTCCGCGCCGTCGAGCGAGCCAACGAACCGGAACCCTCGACGGTGGACGGTCTGGATGTAACGGGGCTTACGCGGGTCGTCGTCCAGGGCGCGGCGCAGGACTTTGATGGCTTCGCTGAGCGACTGCTCCGAGACGGCCACCCCGTTCCAGGCGGCGTCGAGGAGGATTTCCTTTAAGACGAGCTCGCCTGGTCGGACCAGGAGCTGCCTCAGTACCTGGGTTGCACGCGGAGGAAGCGAGACAGGAGCCCCGTTCCGGCTCAGGGTTTCGGTCGCGACGTCGAAGCAGAAGGGGCCGAAACGAAGCCCGCCGTGCAGGGGCCGAGCGCTCCTGGACGGTGAAGCCTCGATCTTCTCCAACTGGACCACTCCTGGAGAAAGATTCAGGATTCTTTCATGGAAACCTCAAGACTGACAATCGCAATCTCGTTCATGCTCCACGGTGGAGGGCTAACTATGAAGCGCTTGTTGTTTGTTTCCTTATCATTTTGTTGTGGGGCCGGGGCCGCACTGGCGCAGCACGGTTTCGGAACGGGCCGGCTGCACGACGAAGCGGGCGACCGAGTCCTGAGTGACGATCGCGGCATATACATCCACGGCCAGGACTGCGTTTCGGTGGCGGTCGCCACGAGCGACGGCTTCTACCAGCTGCGCACCGTGAGCAACACCGCGACGTGCAACGGCCAGACGTGGGGCGTACGACGAACGCTCACACTCGCCTTCGATACCGACGGCCCGATGCCCCCGGACCTCGACCTCGCTCCCAGCGACTCCGATTCGTCCACGGAAAGCGTTCCCGCGAGGTTCATCGTGTGGAAGCTCTTCCACAAGAAGGCGACCACGACAGCGGTCTCGATTCTCATTCTCACCGTCGATCTCGCTAGCGGCGGCACGACCCAGGACGCGGCGTGGGAGTTCGTCTACCAGACGCAAGCGGTCATCGTGCGGAACCCCGACGGCTCGCGATCGGTCTCGCTCACGGGTGACGACGCCGTCGTCGAGCTTCTACAGTACGTCCCTCAGGCGGGTCGCAAGGTGAAACCGGTCTCGTACGGGTTCTTCAACCTCCCGTTCCACCTGACTGCGGCGCCACTTCCCTAGCACTGGCCGGGACGAGCGATTTTTCTATCCTGAATCCGTGAGGAAATGGATCTGAGGTTCTGTCTCCATCGCCGTGGTCGTGCTGGCGGCGGCATGAGCGCTCGCTCAATCACCTTCTCTGCCGAGCCTTGCTCGGCGACGAGCTTCAAGGAAGGGGACCAAACAGCCTCCGGATAGCGAGAGGATGCTGACATACCTGGAGGGCCAGGGCGAGGAAGGGCACGCGGCGTCTACCCGAACGTCTCTGGCTTCAGCTTGAAGATCGCCGCCAGCGCTTCTCCACTCAGTCCCGCCTCGGGCAAGCCCTTCTTCTCGCCCACAACCCGGTGCGCGACGTAATCTCCGATCACCGGGCCGATCTTGAAGGCGTGCCACGATCCACCGCCGACGAGCCACAGGTTGTCCATCTCCGGATGCAGATCGAAGAAGCACTGCCCGTCGACCGAGTTCTCGGTTTGGCATGACCAAGCGGCGAGCATCGGCTGATCCTTGAGCGCGGGAAACCGTTGGGCCAGCGTTTCTCTGGCGGCGGCTTTCTCGTCCGCGTTCGGCACGCGCTCGAAAAGGTCCGGGTCCACCTCTTCGCCCGGGCTGATCAGTAGCCCGAACCCCGCGCCGTTGATGCTCGGGAGCCCGAGACCGGTGTTGGGAAGGTTCGGCACCGAGAAGCGGTTGTCGCCCGGCGGCGTGCCGTACATGTAGTATGCCGCTTTGCGCACCGAAAGCTTGTTCTTCATGACCTCGGGGAACACCTTGGGCATCCACGCCCCCAGGGCGAACACGAAGGTGTCGGCACTGACGGTTGCGCCCGATGTGAGCGTAACGCTCTGGAGCTTGCCACCCGCGCGCGCTCCTGGCGACGCCTTATCTATCAGCAGCGAGCCACCCTTCTTCCTGAACGACGTCGCGACGGCCAGGTTGGCATCACGAGGTGACAGCACCCCGCCCCAAGGGTGATAGAAGCCGAAGAACTCCTCGCTCGGGGGTGGGGCCTGCGGCCAACGCCGCATCAGATCATCGTAGGAAATCACCTCGTAAGGAACCCGGTGCTTGTCGAAGAGCGCCCGTTCGGCAGAATTCCGAGCGGTCCACTGGCTCCTGAACGCCAGCGCGCCGCATTGGTAGAACATGTCGGTACCGAACTCTGCTTGGCGCATCTTCCACAGCTCGCAGGCGTTTCGTGCCCAGAGCATCTCGTGCTCTTCCTCGCCGTAAGTGAGCCGCATCCCGCGCACTTCGCCCATCGAGCTCGACTTCGAGTTCCCGGGGCTGTACTGGTCGATCAGGACCACCGATAGGCCCATCTCCCGAAGGTTGAGTGCCGTCCAGTTTCCCATGACGCCGGCGCCCACGACCGCCACGTCCGCGGTAACGTCGCTTCGTGAACCCATGGTCGACTGAGACCCGGCCGACTCGGGAGCTCTGTTGGCGGCGTTCGCGTCGACTCCGCGACCGATGGCAATAGCTCCCGCACTCGCCCCGGCGGTCTTGATGAATTTTCGACGGTCCATTTGAGCCTCCTTGACGACTGAACGCGACCCGACCTCACGCTAAGTGCGCTAACGCCCTGAAGATCTTAACGGATAACAAGTCTTTGAGGGTGAGCGCAGCAACGTAGCCAACCATGACGCTAGTGGCGCACGAGTGCGCTTTTCGATTGAACTTCACCGAGCTGGAGTCCGTATAGCGCGGGAAGAGGTCCATGACCGATCTCATTAAAGATGTCCGCTACGGCCTTCGCCTCATGGTGAAGAGCCCCGGTTTCACCCTGGTTGCGACGCTGTCGCTCGCTCTGGGCATCGGGTTCAACACCACCATCTTCAGTGCTGTCGACGCCGTTCTGCTGCGGCCTAAATTGGCCTTCGAGCCCGAGACCCTGGTCGAGGTGTACCTGAGCGACTCCTCGGGCTACCCCTATGCGACCTCTTCTTACGCGGATTATCGCGAGTACCGCGATCGGACCGACGTCTTCTCGGGTGTGGTCGCCCAATCGACCGCCATCGTGCGCTACCGGGTCGGTCAATCGAGCGAGTATCTCCTCACGGAGGTCGTTTCGGGGAATTTCTTTCAGGTTCAGGGCCTGCACGCCCGGTTGGGTCGCGCGCTCGAGCCCTCGGACGACGTCAGCCGTGGCGGTCACCCTGTGGTCGTGGTCAGCGACGCCTTCTGGCGGGGTCGGCTGGGAGGGGACCATGAGGCGATTGGTCGCACGATCGAGCTCAACGGTCGGCCCTATGCCATTCTCGGGGTGATGCCGGCCGAGTATACCGGCAGTATTCCCGGCATCGGTACGGAGCTGTGGGCGCCTTTCGCGATGGGAGATCACCTCGAGCCGTCCAGTCGAGAGGACGGAAGCTGGCTCGATCGCCGCACGCGACGAAACGTCCTGGTCAAGGCGCGGCTCGCGCGAGGAATCAGCATCGCGCAAGCCCAGGCTCAAATGGATCGCTTGATGGCAGAGCTTCGTGAAGAGCACCCCGACGAGTATCGCGATCGCGCCATCCATCTCATGCCATCCGACGACGTGCGCATCCACCCCATCGTGGACGGTGCGCTCTACCCGGTAGCGGGGGTGCTCATGGCCGTCGTTGGCCTGGTACTCCTCATTGCCTGCGCCAACGTGGCCAACATGCTGCTCGCCCGCGCTTCGGCGCGCGGCTCGGAGGTCGCGATCCGTATGGCGATGGGATCGTCGCGGTTCCGGCTCGTGAGGCAGCTTCTGACCGAGAGCCTGCTCCTCTCGTCGCTCGGCGGCGTTCTCGGCATCGGCGTCGCCTATGTATCGACCGAGGCAATCCTCTCTTTGCGGCCGCCCATCCCCGTACCGATCGCCTTGGATCTGTCTCTCAACAGCCGTGTGCTCCTCTT
>DASPGQ010000178.1 GCA_035620555.1 Vicinamibacteria bacterium | reverse complement strand
TTCATCTCGGCGGCGATCTCGAAGTGCGTCGGCGTCCTCTCCAGCTTGTTCGCGAGCTGGTTTCGAAGTTGGACCACCTCGCGGGCTTCCGCGATTCGGTTGAGCGGGATACGAATGGTCCGCGCCTTCTCGGCCAGCGCTCTCCGGATGCCCTGCCGCACCCAGTGCGTCGCAAAGGTGGAAAAGCGAGTCCCCACCGCGGGGTCGAAGCGATCGATGGCTCTGAGGAGCCCCATGCTTCCTTCCTGTATGAGATCCACGAAGTCTAGCCCCCGACCGCGGTAGGCCTTGGCGACCCAGACCACGAGCCGCAGGTTGTGCTCCACGAGCTCTTCCCGCGCGCTTCGGATGCGATCCATGGAGTCGCGCAGTATGGGCGCGATGGAAAGAATCTGCCTTCCGGTGAGCAGCGGAGCGACGGAGTTGCGACTTCGTCGCCCTCGGCGGGGCGCCGGCTCGACCGGCGGCGGTACGGCGAGAGAGTGGTCGAACCCCTCTCCCGCGTCGTCGTCGTCACCAATCGAACGCAGCAGCCGTTGCGCGTACTCCTCGGCGCCAATCAGACGTCGGCGGGCGTTGGGAGACAGCGGTCTCGATGGAACTCGAATCTCCGCGGGAACCTCGATCGTGACCTTGCCGTCCGAACGACGCGCGAGCTCCATCGCCTGAACCAATCGTCGTCGGGCCCTCCAGATCACCGTGGCCAGCTCCTTCTCGCGCGCGGCGGTGAGCAACCGGTAACGGCCGGCGAGGTTCAGGAAGTAGCCGACGTCGGACGGAGAATCGAGCCGGGGCTCGACGCGATCGGACGTTTCAACGGCCGAGGCGCCCAGCTCGTCTTCTTCCTGTTCATGTCGCCACTCTTCGGGCCATTCGCTTCTTCGCGAGCCGGAGTCGTCGAGCGACCGGGTCGTGCTGGGTGTCGGATAACTCGTCAAGCTCAAGAGGGTCTTCATGATCACACCTCCCTCGTCGATCCTGGTGGCGTTGACGTTTGTAACGGAACGAGACAGCGGTTCCACTCGATCGTTGTCTCATCGAGCCGTGACGCGATGGCGCGCTCTCCTTGGAGGAGCGAGCTCAGAGACATGCTGTCCAGCAGTCTCTCGACGTGCAGGTTGACCGCCGTCCAGACCGGCCGGAGCCCGCAGTCCGTCAGGTGGACACAGCAAGCGTCTTGTCCCGTGAACCGCGCACAGAGATCGGACTGGGTGATGAAGCCACCGAGGGCGCGAATCGCCTGGCCCATCGTGACCTCCTCCGGAGGTCTCGTCATCCGGTAACCACCCCGCGTGCCCCGAATGGACTCTGCCAGCCCGGCTCGGCTGAGGATGCGCAACAGTTTTTCCGCGTAGGCGGGAGACAGGCTTTCCGAGGCCGCCACCTCGCGCACGGTGACCGGTTGGGACTCGTGGGCGCGTCGGGCAAGCTGGAGCAGGCAGCGGATACCGTACTCCTCCTGCGCCGTAAGCTTCACGAGGACATTGTGCCAGATACACGACTTTTTTGTCAAGTATATATAACTAATTGTTCTATAAGTACTTATTCCATAAGAAGCACCCTGTCATTTCGTAGTCGTCTCGGGGCAGTGGATTTAGCTAGTATGGGTCCGTCGAGGGGCCTCCCCGAGCCTCTCTCGAAACACTTCTATGAGAGCGCTTGCGGTGCTCGCGGCCAAGGACATCCGACTGCTGCTTCGCGACCGGTGGGCGTTGCTGTTTCTCCTACTCGCGCCCCTGGTCGTCATCTCCGTCGCCGGATTCTCTCTCTCGACGTTCTACGGAGACCGCGAGCAGTCCGAGAACGTCTTTCTCCTACCGGTGGCCGATCGCGACGGCGGTGGAGTCGCCGAGCGGCTGGTCTCCTCGCTCGGAGCGGTCGCCGGTCTGAGGGTGGTTCGGGTCGATGAACCGGAGGCCCGCCGCCTCGTCGCCGAGGCCGGTGAAGCAGGCGCCGCACTCGTCATCCCCCAAGGCTTCACCACCGATTTCCGTGCTGGTCGAGAGGTCCGCCTCGTGTTGTTGACCGACCCGGTGAAGTACCTCGAGCTCTTGCGGATAAAGATCGAGGTAGCGCGCGTCCAGGCGGCGCTGGTCGCGTCGCAGGTGGCGAGTCGGGTTGCGGTGGTCGAGGTTCTCACTCACGCGGGGGACGTGGACTTCGAATCGGTATCGGAAGATGCCGGCGACCTGGCCTCGCGGCTGGTCGACGAGTCCGTGGGGCTCGACGAGCAGAGCCTCACCAGCTCGCGCACGTCTTTCAACACCTTCGATCAGAACGTGCCCGGTTTCGGTGTAACCTTCCTGATGCTGGGCATGCTCCTCGGTGTGGGACTCGGGCTGGTCGACGAAAGGGACTGGGGTATCCTCTATCGCTTGACGGCGAGTCCCGTGTCGGCGGGGACGATCGTGACCGGGAAGGTGATCTCTCGCGTGCTCATCGGCGTGGTGCAGATGGCCTTGCTATTCGCGTTCGGCCGCGCCCTTTTCGGCATTTCGTTGGGGCCCTCGTTGCTCGCGTTGGGACTCGTCGTCATCGGCGTCAGCTTCGCTTCCGCGGCCTTTGGGCTGCTCATCGCGTCGCTCGCTCCAACGCGGGACTCCGTGGTGCAGCTCGGAACGATCGCCATCATGGCGATGGCGGCCATCGGAGGGTGCTGGTGGCCCATGTCCATCGAGCCCGGCTGGCTTCGAAACCTGGCCCACCTCTTCCCGACCGCATGGGCGATGGAAGCCTCCAACGACCTGATGCTTCGCGAGCGGTCGCTCTCCGATGTCGGTCTCGCGGTCATCGCGCTCGTTCTCTTCGGCCTCGTCTACTTGGCCGTCGGGAGGAGATTGTATCTGCGGCGAGAAGAGGCCTCGCCGTGATGATGACCGTAACCGGGTTGGGGGCGGCCATGCTGCTCGGGAGCCAGCTATCGGCGGGTGCCATCGTCGCGCATGCCAAAGAAGTCGATCTCGCCATCGAAGATCTCTCCGCGAACGTCACGATGACCATCACTCCGGAAAACGGGCAGGAGAAACGGAGAGCCTTTCGACTCCTGATGCGGCGAGAAGGCGTCAACTACCGCGCGCTCATCACGCTCCTCGAGCCGCCGGAGATGAATGGCACCCGGTTCCTCGTGGTGGCCTCGCGCGGTGAACGGAATCAGCAATGGGCGTACTTTCCCGATCTCGATCTGGTGCGCCAGATAGCGGGACGGGATCAGGATGCCTCGTTCCTGGGCTCGGACATCACCTACTCGGATCTCGCCGGCGGCGCGCATCTCGACGATTTGGTTCATCGTTTGCTCGGTGAGGAAGAGGTCGATGGAGTGCCTTGCTACGTCCTGGAGGGTGTGCCTCGCCACGAGATCGTCTACGGGAAGCTTCAAGGCTGGGTGCGAAAAGACAACTTCGTCACCATCCGTGCCGCCTTCTTCGATAAGGAGGGCGCCCGTATCAAGGAGGCCAGGATGAGTGACGTACGCACCGTCGATGGAGTTCCTCTCGCCCACCGGATCGAGATGACGAGCCTCGTCGCGAAGAGCCGAACGGTTCTCACCATCGCCGAGCCGCGCATCAATGTCGACTTGGCGCCCGATCTCTTCCGCGAGGAATCG
>DASPGQ010000177.1 GCA_035620555.1 Vicinamibacteria bacterium | reverse complement strand
CGACGCGAGCGTCGCGAAGACGAGGGAGATGCTCGAGTTCGAGTACGCCCGTTCGGCTCTGAAGAACGGCCTCAAGCTCGAGCGCGATCTCGGAGCCAATCCCTACAAGTTCGGCATGATCGGAAGCAGCGATGCCCATACTGGTCTCGCGGCGATGGAGGAGGAGAATTATTTCGGCAAGACCACACCGCAGGAGCCCAGCCCCGAGCGCATGACTGCCAAGTTCATGGATAACCAAGAGACCGGCGTGGCGGTGTTCGACTGGGAAGTCGCCGCCGCGGGGTACGCGGCGGTGTGGGCTACCGAGAACACCCGCGAAGCCCTCTGGGACGCGATGCAACGGAGGGAAACCTATGCGACCACGGGCAGCCGCTTGATGGTGAGGTTTTTTGGGGGCTTTGAGTTCGAAAAAGCCGACGCCGAGACCCGGAACCCGGCGGTCGCCGGATATTCCAAAGGGGTTCCCATGGGCGGCGACCTGCGTGAAGCACCGGACGGAAAATCGGCGACGTTCCTCGTCGCGGCACTCAAAGACCCCCTCGGTGCCAACCTCGACCGAATCCAGATCGTCAAGGGCTGGCTCGATGCGCAGGGCGAGCTACACGAGAAGGTCTACGACGTCGCCTGGAGCGGCGACAGGAAACCCGGCGCGGACGGAAAGCTTCCCTCGCTGGGGAGTACGGTGGACGTCGCCAACGCGACGTGGACCAACACCATCGGCGCCGCCGAGCTCATCACCGTTTGGAGCGATCCCGACTTCGACGCCTCCGAGCGCGCGTTCTATTACGCCCGCGTCATCGAGATCCCGACGCCGCGGTGGACCGCCTACGACGCGAAACGATTCGGCGTCACTCCAGTCCCCGGCACGCGGATGACCGTCATCGAGCGAGCGTACACCGCGCCCATCTGGTACACACCAGCGAACTGAGAAGCACGGCGGCGCGACCCTTTCGATTGCCGCGGGCCTGCGAGCCTTGCCGGCGCTCGTCGTGTTTTTCCTGGTCGTGCTGCCACACCAAATGGATCCGCACCACGCTTGCCGTGATCTCGTTTGGCTTCGGCAGAAACCGCGGCGAAGGTGATGATGCCAGCGACGTCCCGGACTTATGCTACGGCAACTCTGCGGGACGACTTGCTTGAGGAGGGGTACCTTCGTGAGACTTCGACCACGGTTTCTTGCCATCCTGGCCCTCGGCACCATTTTCGCGCTCGCCCCCAGACGATCGGAGTCCGCTAGAACCGACGTTCTCATCATGGACAACGGAGACTCCATCACCGGCGAGATCCTGGCACTACAGCGCGGAAAGCTCAGCTACAAGACCGACAACATCGGAACCCTCTCGGTCGAATGGGCCCACGTTGCCGAGCTCAGGAGCACAAACACCTTTACGTTCGAGGACCAGAGGGGAGCTCTCTTTTTCGGTTCGCTAGCGGAGGCCGGCGGCGAGAATCAGCTCAGGGTGGTCGATGGCGACGTGACGGTCGCGACGCTTCCAATCGACTCGGTCATCAATATCTATCGGGTCAAGCCAAGCTTTTGGAGCCGTCTGGACGGCTCTCTCGACATCGGCTCCACATACACCCAGCAAAACGGCGCCACGCAGTACAACCTCGACACATCGGTGCGCGAAACAACCGAGCGGCGCCAGATCTAAATCGATTTCAACAGCTTGTTCAGCACTCAGGACGACGCTGCCACGACTACCCGCAACACCCTCACGGGGTCCTACTTTCGCCACATCAGCGAAAAATGGTTCTATCTCGGCCAGGCTAGACTTGAGCAAAACACTTCGCCGTGATGCGTCACCGACGCCTGACCGGGGCCCTTGCTTTCGGTGGAGATTTCGCCGGCGCCGGATCCGTCGAAGTGCAGCCTGAAGCGATGACCGGGGAGTGACGCGAGACGTGCGCCTTGTCGGCCTGCATCTGCGTTTCCCTTCTCCCACCTGTCGGGCTCGCAGTAAGATGCTTTCCGGAGGGGACGCATGCTCGTGAAACTCGCAGCGTTTTTCGTACTTCCGGCGACGTTGCTCGCGGCACCGGCTTCGGACCTCGAGAAGGTCGTCGAAGACTACGTCGGCCTGTACCGCCGGGAGACGCTCCCCGAATGGAAGAAACTCTTCCTACCTCATTTCACCGTCGCCTCGACGGGCGAGGATGGAAGCGTGAGCGAGCGCACGCTCGAGGAGTTCTACGACGCGCAGAGGTCCTATCTCGATGGCGGCCGCGATATCCAAGAGCAGCTGGAGAACGTTCGGATCGACCGCCAGGGGAAGCTCGCGAGCGTCTGGGCGGATTTCGTGCTGACGGACGAAGGGGAGACGCGTCGGGGAAAACTCGTTCTTCTCCTGATTCAGGGCCCTGAAGGCTTCAAGATCCACTCGTTGATGTTCTCTTACTACGGCTGAGCTCTACGGCGGCTTGCTATGATGGATTGATGCTCCGGTGGTTGCTTCGATGGACGTTCCGCGCCGCGCTTGCGGTGGCCGCTCTCATCGCGGTCCTCGTCTTGTCCGTCGCTTTCCATCTCGCCATTACGAGCGCGCGCTCCCAGCTGAGCGAGGTCGAATGGCAGAAGCTCCGGGAACGCCTGCTCCGTCGGGCTTCGGTCGAGACTCGAGAACCTTCACCTGAACCACCCCCGTCGGAAATCGAGCTGGAAGCGCCGGAGCTACCCACGCGCCTGCCGATTCCTCTCATCGATCCAGCATTACTGGAGCGCCAACGCGAGGCTTACGAGGCAAACCGCGTCAAGAGCGTCCTGGAGCTGCAGCCGTTTCGTCACACGACATCGCTCGAATTCACCGCGGAGGACGCGTCGGTAAAACGTGTCTCGCTGGTCAACCTCAATCCGGTGATAAACAGCTGGTACGTGTTGACGGTCGCGTGGGCCGACGGCCGCACGAGCTCTTATCACATCGTGAACAACCGTCCGAAGAGCCAGGACCTGACGGTCGAGGCCGACTACCCCGACGGTCTGACGATGGTGGACACCTTGGGAAAACGCTCCTGTGACCTGTGGTCCGACAAAGCTCCTCTGCCCCTCGCGAGCACGGATCAGACGGCGACACCTTACCTGTCGCTGTGCGACGAGGAGATCAACCTTCGGCTGCCCGTGCCGGGCCGCCGCACGACGCTCGAGTGGGCAACGGACTTTCTTCGCGACAACGTATGGCAAGGGGAGCAAATCACGATCTTCGTGCGCCAAAACCTGTTCCAGGACGCCTACCTGGACACCTCCGAGATCACGCGAGACCCGGCCGCGCTGACCGACGAGCCCGCGCTACCCGACGGTCCCGGCCCCGCCCGCATGGACGCGCGTTACCAGGACGTCCGTATCGGACAGGGCGATCTGGGTCTTTCGGTCGAGGACCTCAGCAACGAGGGTGTGGTAGCGGGCCGGTGGCACGAAGCTCGGAGCCAGCCAGGCGTCTACGTCAGCGTGGTGCGGCCCGATCTCATCGACGCCGACATTTTCGCCCACCACCGGGACGTCGTCTCCCAGCTGGACGAGGTGGAAAGAGAGGCGCTCGTCTATCTCGTTGCCTTCGACCTGTCCCGATTCGAGCTGGGTTTTGCGGTAGGCACCGAGCATCCGCGGGTGGACTGGTCCGAGCGGGTGTTGGGCTCGGTTCGAGACCCTGCTCTGCCCGGACCGGACGGCATCGGGAACATCGCGCCCCTGGTGGCCACCGGCATCGTCCCCCGGTCGCTCGCCGAGCGGACGGTGGCGACGTTCACCGGGGGCTTCAAGCGCGGCCACGGTGCGTTTCGAGTCTCGGATCTGGCAAACCGCAACCACGGAAGCCATTACGGGTTCGTCGAGAACGGCGCCGTACTGAGCAAACTCCAACCCGGTCTGGCAACGGTCTTCGGGCTCGATGACGGCCGCGTAGACATGAAAACCTGGGCAGTCGAGGATGACGCGCTTCTCCCCAAAATGGCGTTTGCCCGTCAGAACGGCCTGCCGATCATCGAGACCGACCCCACGACCGGCGAGCCGGTTCCGGGACGCCAGGTCTCGCGGTGGGCGGCGGGGAACTGGTCCGGATCGCAAGATCGAAAGTTTCGCACCGTCCGGGCGGGAACCGCGATCCAGGAGCTCGACGACCGCCGCTTCTTGATTTATGCCTATTTTTCTTCGGCGACACCGTCGGCGATGGCTCGGGTCTTCGAAGCCTACGGATGCCGCTACGCGATGCTCCTCGACATGAACGCGCTCGAGCATACTTACCTCGCGCTCTATCGCGAGCGGGACGGCAACCTCGAGGTGGAACACCTCGTGCAAGGGATGGAGGTGCTGGACAAGACGGTCGGCAACCAGACGCTTCCGCGTTTTCTCGGTT
>DASPGQ010000176.1 GCA_035620555.1 Vicinamibacteria bacterium | reverse complement strand
TGGAGCTCGGGGGGAGCGCCTACGTGTTCTGGGGTGGACGGGAAGGATACACGACGCTGCTGAACACGGATATGAAGCGGGAGCGCGAGCAGATGGCCGCGTTTCTCCACCTCGCATCGGACTACGCGAGAGAAGCGGGCTTCTCGGGAACGCTGCTGATCGAGCCGAAGCCCATGGAACCGACGAGCCATCAATACGACTTCGATGCCGCCACGACTCTCAATTTCCTTCGAGAGTTCGACCTGTTCGACCGCTTCGAGCTCAATATCGAGGCCAATCACGCCACGCTGGCCCGGCACTCGTGGGAACACGATCTGATCGTCGCATCGAGCGCGGGGAAGCTCGGAAGCCTGGACATCAACCGCGGCGACCCCACTCTCGGCTGGGACACCGACCAGTTCCCCACCGACCTGCAGGCTGCGACCATGGCGATGATGGTAATTCTGAGTCAAGGCGGTCTCGAGAACGGCGGTCTCAATTTCGACGCCAAGGTCCGACGCGGTTCGTTCGATCCGGTGGACATCTTCCACGCGCACATCGGTGGAATGGATACGTTTGCCAGGGCGCTGCTGGTTGCCGAAAAGATCCACCAAGATGGCGTTCTCGCGAGCTCCATCCGCGAGCGCTACGCAGGGTTTCGGGACACGGAGATGGGCCGCAGGATCATCAGCCGAAATGTCACGTTTCCCGAGCTCGAGGCCTGGGCGGCTTCGAGCGGCGAGCCCGAACGCGTCAGCGGGCGACAGGAAGCGCTCGAGAACCTGTTGAACGACTATCTCTACGGGACCCGTGTAGATTAGCTCCGATCGAAAGACGGATCTGGCACATCAGTCGCTCGCAGAGGCGAGTGCCTCGTCCGAACGTACCGTGTCGGGCCGTTAGGCACGATGTCGAGCAGCACGCCCATGCAAGCCTCAGAGCCGTTTTGTGAAGATCCACCAGCTTCGACCCACCGCCCGAGGCGTACAGATTCCACCGTATGGCTTGGCCATGATCCTGGCCTCTAAACTGTCCATCTCGCGACCGGCCGGATCAGCGCATCAATCGGTCAGAGAATCTGGATGCAGAAGGCTCTCCCGTTGGGAGCGAAGGTGCACAGGGGCTCGACGAGCCCATGGCGACAACAGCCGATGACGCCCGTCTGGCCGGGCAACGTCGCCGCGACTCACCTTGATGGAAGAAAGGAGCAAACCAAAGTGAAAGTGAAAGACGTCATGAGCGCCGAGCTGCAAGGAGTGCGGACGGATACTTCGCTCCAAGAGGCCGCGGAGCACATGCGGATACTCGACGTGGGGAGCCTTCCCGTGGTCTCACCCGAAGACAATCGAGTCGTCGGCATGATCACCGACCGTGACATCGTCGTGCGTTCCGTCGCCCGGGGCGACGACGTAACCAACCGGAAAATCGGCGACATCATGTCCACGCCGCTCGTCTGTTGCCACGAGGAGGACGACCTCGAAGAGGCATCCGCTGCGATGAAGGCGAAGCGTGTTCGCCGGATTCTCGTGCTGAACGAGAAGGACCAACCGGTGGGAATCGTATCCGTCGGTGACCTCTCCCAGGGCTCGATCGACGGATCGGAGTTGACGAGCGTCGTGCGCCACGTATCGGCACCGATGTCGCAAGCGCAATAGTCGCACGCTCCATCGGAGGTGCCCTCGACGCGCCGGTTTCCATGCAGAGACGCGGGGCATCTCTAGGGTATTCACGGTAAGCGGTTGACCGCGCCCCCCCGTGCGTTGGTCTTTGCTAAGGGATCCCCCTGGTGCGGGGTCGATGGCGCGTGCGCTACCCTTTCTGACGAAAGGTTGAGTGAACATGTTGCGACAAAGTGGTGGAGTCATCGGCCTCACCTTCCTGCTGCTCGTCGCGCTACCGGGCCCTGCGTCGTCTGGCATGGAACGCGGGCGCGGGTATCAGGAAGAGCTACGGCCCACGGACGAGCTTCTGGAGCAGCGTGTCAAAGCGGCGCTGGCAGTCGATCCGACGGTCGAATCCTTCGAGATCGTCGTTACGGTTTTTCGCGGTTCGGTACGACTCAACGGGGCCGTGGACACGGATGAAGAGCGGGCTCGTGCCGGTTCGATTGCCGCAGATATCGAGGGGGTCCTGGAGGTCGAGAACCAGATCACCGTCGAGAGACCCCTGGTCTCGACGGACCGAAGCGATGCGGAGATGCGACGTCAAATCGTCGACGAGGTCGCGGACGCTTTCCCTGACGAAAACATCGACATCAGCGTCGAGGACGGCTTGGCTACGATCCGGGGAGCTGTCTCGTCTGCCGAAGCGCGCGGCAGGATCACAGAAATTGCCTTTCGAGCCGGGGCGCTGCTGGTCAAGAACCAACTCGCCGTCGAGTCCGAGTGATGCTCGCCGAGAACCGAGAGGAGAGAAGTCTCCGATGCCCTGTGGGCGCGCCGAGGAACGACTGGTTACTTCGAGCGAGGCTTCGCATCGACAGTTTGCGAAGGGAGGACGATGATGCCTTCGAACGAAGAGCTCGCGCGCATCGGCGGCTGGATCGGGAGGCTCGGGGAGGACATTAGCGAGCTCGCCACCGAAGGATATGACCAGGCCGGGCCGGGGGCGGTCTTCCTCTCCGAGCAGTGGCTTCTCGGCATTCCCGCAGGGACTCCGTGCTATCTGCCCCGGTCGCATCCCTTGTTTGCCGAGACCGCTCCGGAGATTCAGAGCGCGGTCGACGTCTACGATCCCGAATCGGAGTGCGTGATGGTAGTCTCGAGCGCGACCGACAGGATCTATCTCCTCCTGATATACCTGAGCGGAGCCGACGGAGAACGCCTCCGAAAGCCGTTCCACTGAGTCCGAGGATGGATGACGTCGAGCAATTGACGCGCCTGGGCGTGGCCCTCGCGACCGGGCTCCTCGTCGGAATCGAACGCGGTTGGCGGGAACGAGAAACCGAAGAGGGCGGTCGCGTTGCGGGAGTGAGGACCTACGGCCTCATCGGACTCCTCGGCGGCGTCGTGGGCATCGTAGGCATCCATTCACAACAGGCGATTCTTCCAACGGCGTTCGTCGCCATCACCGCGGTGATGATCGTCGCCTATGCGATCACTGCCAAAGGGGCCAACGACGTCGGGATCACGAGCCTCATGGCCGGGCTCCTCACCTTTGGGTTCGGCCTCCTGTCCGCGCTGGGGCATATCCCCATTGCCGTCGCCGCCGCCGTGGTTACGACTCTGATTCTCGGCGTGAAACCCGCTCTCCACGGCTGGCTGCACAAACTCACCGGCCCGGAGCTGAAAGCGATCATCAAACTCCTTCTCATTTCGGTCGTCTTGCTCCCGGTTCTTCCGAACCAGGGCTTCGGCCCCTGGGAAGCGCTGAACCCGTACACGATATGGTGGATGGTCGTGCTCGTGGCATCGATCTCCTTTGCCGGCTACGTGGCCATGAAGGCCGTGGGAGAGAGGAAAGGCGCCGCGGTGACGGGACTCTTCGGGGGCCTGGCCTCGTCGACGGCGCTGACCCTTCACTTTTCGAGGATGGCGCACCGACAAAAGCTGGCGACGTCCTTGCTAGGGTTCGCCGTTTTGATCGCCTGCGGTACGATGTTCCCTCGTATCCTCCTGATTACTGCCGCGGTCAACCGCAGCCTCGTGCCGGAGTTGCTCCCGCCGATGATACTGATGAGCGTTATCGTCTATCTCCCTAGCGCTCTGCTATGGCGACGCAGTGACGAGAGGGGCAATAACGGGAAATCCCCTACCGTTCAGAATCCACTCGAGCTGAAGACGGCGCTTCGATTCGGAGCGCTCCTGGCGATCGTCATGCTCGCGGCGGAAGCTCTCGAGCGTAC
>DASPGQ010000175.1 GCA_035620555.1 Vicinamibacteria bacterium | reverse complement strand
CCTCTGGCCGAACGAATCCCGGATTCACCTCGCGAAGGGCTTGGAAGCTGCGAATCATCAAGCCGGAGCAAACGAGAAGGACGAGGGCGGTGGCAATTTGAAACACGACGAGCGCGCTTCGTGCCCGATGGCTCTCGCGACCCTCGCTCGACCCGCGGCCGCCTTCCTTCAGCGCCGAGGTGAGGTTCCTGCGTCCGTACTTCAGCAGAGGAAACAGTCCGAATAGAAGCCCGGAGAGGAGTGAGATCCCGAACGTGAAAAGGAGCACGTTCTCGTCGAGCGCGATCTCCTGAAGCCGAGGAATGCTCGTGGGGCCCATCGTGAGGAGCAGTCTGAGCCCTGTATAGGCAAGCCCGAGCCCGACCGTGCCTGCGGTGAAGGCAAGGGCGATGCTCTCGGAGAAGATCTCGCGGGCGAGCCTGCGCCGGTTCGCTCCGAGCGCCGTTCTCAGCGCCATCTCTTGCTGCCGTCCGTCCGCTCGCACCAGAAAGAGGTTGGCGACGTTCGCGCAGGCGATGAGAAGAACGAGTCCCACCGTTCCGAGAAGCACCCAGAGCACCGAGCCCACATCCCCCACGACATCCTGCTTGAGAGGATGGACGTTCGGCCCGAACTTCGCTTCTCGGAGCATTTGGAGCGTAAGGCCCTCGGGGTAGCGCTCGGTCGACAGCGGGATCATCCGCTCGAGATCGGCATTGGCCTTCTCGATGCTTACCCCGGGTCGCAAACGGGCGACACCCTGATAGCTGAAGTTTCCCATGAACAATTCGTTCGGATCGAACTGGAAAGGAATATAGAGGTCGGGGTCATATCGTAGAAACCGCAGGTTTTCAGGCATGACGCCGATGATTTCCCGCGTCGTTGCGTCCACTTCGATCGTCATCCCGAGTACATCATCCGTGCCGCCGAGGCGCCGCTTCCAGTAGGCGTGAGAGACGATGACGGTCTTCGGGCTTTCAGGGGCGTCGTCCTCAGGCGTGAAGGTACGCCCCAGTGCGGGCCGAATCCGAAGTAGCGGAAGGGTTCCATCGGTAACCCACATCGCCTCGACCTCTTCCGGTTCCTCGAGGCCCGTGACCGAGGCCTGCCCGTCGTCCCACAGGCCGACGTCTTCGAATACGTGATTTTCGTCCCGATAAGTGAAGTGGAGGGCAGGGGATTGGTTTACGTTATCGAAGCCGAGGCCGGGGGCTCGGTGCCAGACGCCTACCAGAGCGTCCGGGTCCTCGAAAGGTAACGGTTTCAGGAGCACGCCTTCGACGACACTGAAGATGGCGGCGTTGGCTCCGATCCCGAGTGCGAGCGTCACCACCGAAACGGCGGTGAAGAGAGGGGAGCGGGCTAGACGTCGAAGGAGCTGACGAGCCGATGTTCCCGAGGCCCAAGCGTACATACCTTCCCAAACGAGGAGGATTCGGTCCGGGTTCCAGAAATCACGAGGATTATCAAGAATCCTGGGGGGGCGGGCCAGGCCCGGTCGGGTGAGCATCGTAATACTCCCGACACTCTTCCTCCCGGCCACGAACCACCCGACGGCCCGCGAGGGGTCCCCGGGTCTCGGTCACGACCGTGGACTGGCGCTCCGATTGTCCATCGTCCAGGTAAAGCACGACCCAGTCGTCCGTCTTCCCCAGTTCGTGCGCACGGGCGGTGTTGGAGAAAAGGGCGGTGTAATGCCGGTCCCCGTGAGCGGTGTGAAGGATGGGAAGCCACGGCTTCCGCTCCGGGTTGAAGCGCCTGGGAGCGATGCGCCTCAGCGTACCCGCGGAAGCCTTGTCTCGATAGACGCGATCGACCTCGAGCAGCTCGGCAACTGGGGGCGGCGATTTCGCCTCGCGAGTCGAACGCCACGTACGGCGCCCCAGCCGGCCTGCCAGAGATTCCGCAATCGCCCGCAATCGTCTCGGTCCGAAACCTCGAACCCGTGCCAGCCTCCCGTCGTGAGCGGCAGACTCCAGCTCTTCGAGCGTCTCGATTCCGAGCTCCTCGTGGATCTGCGCCGCCAGGCGCGGACCGATGCCGGGCACCGTGGCGAAGAGCACCTCGGGTGTCGCTTGGCCACGAAGGCGTTCGAGGAACTGCAGCCCACCGGTCTCCAGGACCTCGGCAATCGCGCGGGCGAGGCTCTCGCCAATTCCCGGAAGACTGGCCAGGCCAGCGAGACCGCTCGTTTCCAGGATGTCGAGCGCCCTGGACTCGAGCGTGCGAAGCGTCTCCCCCGCTCGGCGATAGGCCGCGACCCGAAATCGGTTGGCGTCCTGCGCCTCCAGAAACTCGGCCACCAGGTCGAGGATCTGCGCAATTTCTTCGTTGGTGGGTGCTTCCTGCGTCGCGCGCAACACCATACCCCTCTCCGCAGTCCCAACTCGGAAGGTTCATCGTTGTTTGGCTCGGGCAGTGGCTTCCACTTCCCGCATGGCCCGAAGCGTATTCTGCCCGAGCACCTTCTCGATGTCCTCGTCCGAGTATCCCCGCTCCATCAGCCCTCGCACGAGGTTCGGAATCTTGGAAACGTCCTCCATGCCCTCGGGAAGCAGGTCGCCGACCCCGTCGAAATCCGAGCCCAGGCCGACATGGTCGATCCCCGCCACACGGACCGCGTGATCGAAGTGATCGAGAAGGCGGTCGAAGGAAACCCGGCCGAATCTCGCGATGCGCTCGGCATTCACTTTGCGAATCTCGACGGCGAGGCGCTTGGGATCGTCGGCATTGTCGGCGGCGACGGCCGCTGCCCTGTCGTCCAGATCTCGGGCTTCCGTGCTTCGAAGGCGGTAGTCCTCGTCGAGGTAAGGGTTGTAGTAGTTGATGTGAACGACGCCGCCGTTCTTGGCGAGCGCCGCGAGCATCTCGTCGGACAGGTTGCGGGGATGTTCGCTGAACTTCCTCGCCGACGAGTGGGAGGCTATCACCGGCGCCTCCGACGCCTCGAGAGCGTCGAAGAAGGTCTCGTCGGAGACGTGAGAAATATCGACCAGCATCCCCAGGCGATTCATCTCGCGGACGATGGCTTTGCCTTCGTCCGTCAGTCCGTGCGAGCGCGGCGGCTCCCCCGAGGAATCCGCCCACGGAGTATGGGTGAAATGGGTGAGGGTCATATATCGGGCGCCGAGCTCGTAAAGGGATCGGAGCACGGCGGTGCTCGAGTCGATGACGTGACCACCCTCGATCCCGATCAAGATCGCAATCTTCCCCTGATGCTTGGCCCTTTCGATCTCGTCAGCCGTCGTGGCGAGAACGAGGTCCGCCGGGTGGCGAGCGACTTCGAGCCGAACGGCGTCTATTTCTTCGAGGGCACGGCGGATCGACTCCAGGGGCGTCAGCCGACGTGAGTTCGGATTCGTGGCGAAGAACATCGCGGTGACACCGCCCTCTCGCATTCGTGGGATGTCCACTTGCCCGTCGTCGTACCGTTTTGCGAGATCGATACCTTCCTCGAGAATTCGTTGCGTCGTGTCCGAGTGCAGATCGATGACGACGGCGCGGTCGAGGAGGCGTTGGACGCGGTGGTCGTCGACGCGCTGGCCGGCCGAAGAGGTGAGCGCCCCCGTAAAACCGATCATTGAAGCGAGGGCGAAGAGTCTTTTGCCTCTCATGTCGTACCTCCCGCCAGAGGTTACTTTCTTCGGCGCGTGTGAGACAAGGCGCCTCCGGCCCAGCTCTCTTCCAGCGGTCGAAAGTGAAGGACCGCCGTATCCGCGCGTTCTTGTCTGGCATCCATATGTCGGGACGGCGAAGTGAACCTAGCGCGAATCGATACCCGGGCTACTCTGAAAGACTGCGAGAGGCGCATCTTTTCGCTTCGCGCGGATCTACCTGCGGCGAGGAGCCTGCTCGTTGCGATTTCCGGAATCGATGGGTCAGGCAAAGGCTATACGAGCTCCTTGCTCGCCGAATATTTGCGAGCTCGAGCACTCAGCGTCGCCGTGCTGAACATCGACGGTTGGCTCAATCTCCCCTCCGTCCGCTTCCGCACCTCGAGACCTCACGAGCATTTCTACCGAAACGCCATCCGCTTCGACGAGATGTTTCGCAATCTCGTGCTTCCATTGCGGGATCGGAGGTCCGTTCGCCTCGAGGCCGACTTTGCCGAAGAGACGGCGAGCTCGTATCGACGACACCTATACGCTTACGAGGACGTCGACGTCATTCTGCTCGAAGGGATCTATCTGCTGAAACGCGAGCACCGGCATCACTACGACCTGTCCATCTGGGTGGAGTGCAGCTTCGAGACCGCCCTCGAACGTGCCATCACGCGCTCTCAGGAAGGACTGACCCCGGCCGAGACCGTGCGAGCCTATCGAACGATCTACTTCCCCGCGCAAGCGCTTCATTTCGCGGTGGACGGTCCTCGCGACGCGGCGGACCTCGTCGTGCTGAATGATGCCGAACTGGACTGACTAAGGCGTCGTCGAAACGGGACTTCGACTGCACCGAGGGAGGTCCTGCCACGCGTTCTTCGTCTCCTCCTTCTGAGAGGTAGTTTCCGACTCGTCGCGTCGGTACGATCTGAACGCGAAGGCGGCGCTCTACGCCGAGGCGGGCGTTCCCGAGTATTGGGTTTTGGATCTCGTCGACCGTGAGCTCGTCGTGTTTCGATCGGCTCACGAGGGCGGCTATCGGCACCGCGTCACGCACCGCGCCGGCGAACGCGTGGCTCCGGACGCCTGGCCAGATGTCGTGATCGACGTCGGTGAGCTTCTTCCTCCCGACGATCCTTCCTGACGCTACCAGCCCATAACGTAATCGCTCTTGGCGGGGCTCACGCCACCATGGAACACGCCCGTCTCGGGATCGATCAGGACCATCTTCACGGCTCCCGCGCCCGAGGGAGCCTGACGATAGGGCTGCTGGAGGGGGACGACTTCGATGCGATGCCCTCTTTCGGCCAGGTCCTCGGCGACCTCCTTCGCCAGCACCTCGGGCATCGTCAGCATGCCTCTCACCCGACCCGGGAACATGGAGGCCGCGAATGACGTGCTGGTCACGGTGGGCGCCTCGACGGCCTCTTGAACGTTCATGCGGAAATGCACGACGTTCAGAAAGGCCTGGAGCATGGCCTGGGGCTGATTGTCTCCCCCCGGTGTGTTCCAGGCGAGGTAGGGCTTGCCATTCTTGAGAGCGAGCGCTGGATTGACAGTATGCCGGGTGCGTTTTCCGGGCACGAGAACGTTGACGTCTTCCGGGTCCAGACTGAAATAGGGCATGCGGTTGTTCAGAAAATATCCACCACCCTCTACCGCCATGCCGCTTCCGAAACCGGAGTTGACGCTGTGAGTCACCGACACGAGGTTTCCGTAACGATCGGCGATCGAGAACGAGGACGTCTCGCCGTCCAGCTCCTCAGGCTCGGTCGGCCGTTCGATCGGCTGAGCTCCCTCCGCGTACTCGACTTCGAACCCTTCGTGCACTGCCGCCATGCGAACCGGGTCCCCGGGAGGAGCCACGACCATCGCTCGGTCGGGACGAATCAGCTCTCTTCGTTTGCGCGCGTAGTCCTTCGACAGCAGACTCGCCACCGGCACGTCGACGAAGCGCGGGTCGGCAACGAACCGGTTTCTATCGGCGAAAGCGAGCTTCATCGACTCGGTGACGAGATGGACGTAGTCGGTCGTGTTGTGTCCAATCGACTCCAGCTCGTAACCCTCGAGGATGTTCAAGGCGATGAGCATGACGATTCCCTGCGAGTTCGGCGCGCTCTGATAGACGTCTAGCCCGGCGTAGGTCGTCATGATGGGCTCGGACTCCTCGGCCTCGTAAGAAGCCAGGTCCTCGTAACGAAGCAACCCGCCTTGCGCCTCGTAGAATGCTCCCGTCAGGCGCGCCAGAGAGCCCCGGTAGAAGCTCTGCGCTCCCTGGCGCGCGATCGTTCTGAGTGTGTCGGCCAGATCTTCCTGCACGAAGATCTCGCCGGCTTCGATCGGCCGGCTCTTTGGCATCAACACCCTTACCGAGCTGGGAAAGGATGAGATCTTCTCCACGTTGTTTCGGTGATTCTCGGCCGCCCAGTGATCGAGAGGATGTCCTTTCGCCGCTTCGATCGCGGGCGCGAGGAGCTTTTCGTAGCCCATGGTTCCGTACCGCCGCAGCGCGAGGTCGAGACCACCCACCATGCCCGGTACGTCCGTCGAGTAGGGACCCGAGTCCGGGATCTCGCCGAGCTTTTCGTAAATCTCGCGGGTAGCGGCTGCCGGAGCGGGCCCCGTCCCGTTGACGAAGACGACCCGGTCTTCTTCGGCCAAATAGGCGAGAAGGAATCCATCTCCTCCAATGCCAGCCTGGTGC
>DASPGQ010000174.1 GCA_035620555.1 Vicinamibacteria bacterium | reverse complement strand
CTGCGCGCCTAGCCGGCAGAGGATAGGTGGACATTGGGTACTATACATTTGCACGGGCGCGCGGGCCGGTCAAACTGGACCGGTGGGATCAACCGACGACGGCGCCGTCCTTTTTCGAGTAGAGGCGATAGTCGTAGCTTCGCTCTTCGGCCTCGGCGAGCCGAATACCCTCTTCGTAGGGGAACATGTGGACCGCGTCGTAGTCCGGAGGACAGAATTTCGCGCAGAGTTGGCAACCGATGCAGGTCTCGACGTTGATCTCGCAAACTTCTCCCATCGCGCCCACCTCGGGGTCGGGGACGAGATAGATGCAGTCCTTTACCGGGCAGACGTGGATGCACATCTCGCAACCGCGCCCGAAGCACTTGCCCTTGTCGACGAAGGCCAGCAGCTTCGGTTGCTTCTTCCGCGGTCCGGTGATGAGAACGTCCTGCATCGACTTCTTTCCTCCCGAGGGTCATTATACCCAAACTCGCGTAAACGTCTCGGAGGCAACCCACGGCAACAAGCAGTGAAGACAGTTATAATTAATAGTCAATATGAGCAACGGCGCGACCCAGACCAAGCTCTATCGCAAGGGACTCGGCCTGCGAGATCAAGTGAAGGAGCCCTTGCGGAAGGACTACAAGGGTCTGATCGTAGATTTCGCTCGCGAGCATGGCTTCACCCTGCATGCCGGTGAATTCACGTTTCGGCTGGCAAAGGAGTTTGGCTTCTGCTACGGCGTCGACCGGGCCGTCGAGTACGCTTACGAGGCGCGAAGTCGATTTCCCGACAAGAGACTCTTCATCACCGGCGAGATCATCCACAATCCCTTCGTCAACCGGCGCCTCGAGGAAATGGGAATCCTCTTCTTGAGCGGGCCTTATGGTGCCGCCAGCAAGTTCGAGGCAGTCACGGCAGATGATGTCGTCCTGCTCCCCGCGTTCGGTGTAAGTGTAGAGGAACTGGACATTCTCAAGGACAAGGGTGCGATCCTGGTCGACACCACCTGCGGCTCGGTCATGAATGTTTGGAAGAACGTCGAGCGCTACGCGCGAGCGGGGTTCACATCGGTCGTCCACGGCAAGCACTGGCACGAAGAGACCAAGGCGACCGTGTCCCGGGCGACGAGCCCGGGCGGCCACTACCTCGTCGTAAGAGACATGAGCGAGACGCACACCGTCTGTCGTCATATCGAGCAGGGCGGCGACGCGAAGGCGTTTCTGGAGTTCTTCCAGGCTGCGGTCTCGCCCGGCTTCGATCCCGACACCCACCTCGAGCGGATAGGCCTGGCCAACCAGACGACAATGCTCAGCAGCGAGTCGCTGGCGATAGCCGAAGTCCTCAGAGCCTCGATGATGAAGCGCTACGGCGAACGCGACATCGAGAGCCGCTTCTGCTCGTTCGACACCATTTGCAGCGCCACCCAGGAGCGCCAGGACGCCGTTCTCGAGCTTTGCGCCGAGGGGGTCGACATCATGCTCGTCATCGGCGGATACAACTCGAGCAATACGACGCACCTCGCGGAAATCTGCAGTCGTCACTTTCCCACATTCCACATCGCGGACTCTAATCGGCTCCGATCGCGCGATCTCATCCTCCACAAGCCCATCCACGTTTCCGAGGAGATCGAAGCACGAGATTGGTTGCCCGACGGTCCGCTGAAGATCGGCATCACGGCAGGAGCGTCGACTCCGGACGTCAAAGTGGACGAGTCGATTGAAAGATTGCTGTCCTTCCGGGGTTTGACCCGAGCTTCGATCTCGGCCGACTAGAGTTACCGCCCGGTAAGTTGCAGACCCCGTGGCAGTTCGGTTCTATTAGATATAATTGCCCCAGCGGAATTTGGAGCACCACAAAAGGGAGACGTAGCTGTTCGCGATTGGAGGTGTGAATGGACGGCGGGCCGAACTCACCCGTAGAGCCTGCGATTCGACCCGACGCGGAGACGGCGGAGCGTTTCCACGGACTCGCCCGGGACGATTTGGTCGAGGCCTATCGTCTCATGCTGCTGTCGCGAAAGGTCGACGACCGTGAAATTCAGCTGAAACGTCAGAACAAGGTCTTCTTCCAGATCAATGGCGTCGGACACGAAGCCGTGCTCGTCGCCGCGGCCAAGCTTCTGAGACCCGGCGAGGATTGGTACTTCCCTTATTACCGCGACCGGGCCCTCGTTCTTGCGACGGGCACCACGGCGTTCGAGCAGCTCATGGCGAGCGTGGGCGCCGCTGCGGATCCGGCGTCGGGCAGCCGCCAGATGCCTTCGCACTGGGGCCACAAGAAACTCAACATCGTCAGCCAGTCGAGCTGCGTAGGAACCCAGTTCTTGCCCGCCGTGGGCGCAGCTATCGCGGGACAGCATTTGAACCGGAGCCCAATTGATTCCTTGACGGACACATTTGCAAAGGAGGAGATCGTCTTCGTCTCGGGAGGCGACGGTTCGACCAGCGAAGGCGAGTTCTGGGAATCTTTGAACAACGCCTGCCTTCACAAATCGCCGGTTCTCTATCTCATCGAGGATAACCGGTATGCCATCTCGGTTCCCATCGAGCGACAGACCGCCGGGGGAAGCATTTCTCGGCTGGTGCGCAACTACCCGTCTCTCTTCGTCACGGAGTTCGACGGCTGCGATTTCATCGAGAGCTACAAACGGTTGACGGATGCCATCGCTTACGTGAGATCGGGACAAGGGCCGGCACTGGCCCACGCACACGTGATACGCCCATATTCTCATTCGCTTTCCGACGACGAGCGTCTCTACAAGACCGAGGAAGAACGGGCGGAAGAGGCGAAGCTCGATCCGATTCTTCGGATGCGCACGTTCCTGCTCGAGGAAGGTCTCATGGCCGAGCCCGACCTGGAAGCCCTGGAGCGCAGCGTTCATGGAGAGGTCGTCGAGGCCGCCGATCAAGCGCTTTCGATGCAGCGCCCCGAGAAGCAGAGTTGGAGTCGTCACATCTATAGCTCGTCCGTCGACCCCACGTCGTCTGCCTTTGATACCGAGCCCGTTTTTGCGGGAAAGGAAGGCACGATGGTCGATCTCTTGAACGCCTGCTTGCGCGACGAGATGGCGCGCGACCCGAGAATCATGATCTTCGGCCAGGACGTGGCCGACGTCAGCCGTGAAGAGAATCTGGACAAAGTCAAGGGCAAGGGCGGAGTTTTCAAGGTCACATTCGGGCTTCAGCGGGAGTTCGGTGGCGCCCGCGTCTGGAACACTCCCCTCGCGGAAGCGAGCATCGCGGGCATGGCGGTGGGGGCGGCGTTGCGCGGCCTCAAACCCGTCGTCGAGATCCAGTTCCTCGACTACATCTGGCCGGCCTTCATGCAATTGCGCAACGAGGTTGCCACGATGCGGTGGCGATCCAATGGCGCGTTCAGCTGCCCTCTCGTCGTGCGCGTGCCCATCGGTGGCTACTTGACGGGAGGAGCGATCTACCACAGTCAGTCGGGCGAAGTGCTGTTCACGCACCTGCCGGGTCTCCGGGTGGTCATGCCGTCGACGGCCCTCGATGCCAACGGGCTCCTGCGAACCGCGATCCGGTGCGACGATCCAGTGATGTTCCTGGAGCACAAACATCTCTATCGCCAGACGTATAACAAGAGCCCTTACCCTGGGCCCGACTTCATGATTCCCTTCGGCAAAGCGAGAACGGTGGGATCGGGCACCGATCTGACCATCATCACCTACGGGGCACTGGTGAACCGATCGGTCCGCGCGGCGCAGAAGGCCGAACAACAGGACGGCATCTCCGTCGAGATTCTGGATTTGCGGTCACTCTCGCCCTACGACTGGGAAGCCATCTCGGCCGCCGTGCAGAAGACGAACCGCGTCCTGGTAGCTTATGAGGACACTCGCAGCTTCGGATACGGGGCGGAGATCGCCTCTCGAATTTCTGAAGAGCTCTTCGATTTCCTCGATGCGCCAGTCAGGCGCATCGGCGCCAGGGACTCGTGGGTCGCTTACAATCCGATTCTGGAGAACGCCATTCTTCCGCAGACCGACGACATCTATGCCGCGATCACCGAGCTCGCAGGATATTAGCGGGTTATGACGACCGACGTTCAAACGAGACCCGATGGCTTGACCGTGCTCGCGGAAGAGGAAGATCTCTTCCGCCGGTCGGTGCGCGATTTTGCCGAGAGCGAAATCCGGCCGCACGTGTCCCGCATGGACCGGGAGATGCGAATCGAGCCTTCGCTCATCCCGAAGCTATTCGAGCTCGGCGTCATGGGCATCGAGATCCCCGAGAGCCATGGCGGCGCCGGTTCCAGTTTCTTCATGTCGCTTTTGGCCGTCGAGGAGATTTCCCGCGTGGACGCGTCGCTCGGCGTTCTGGTCGACGTTCAGAACACGCTGGTGAACAACGCGCTCCTTCGCTGGGCGAACGATGAGCAGAAAAAGCGCTTGCTTCCGCGATTGGCTCGAGACACGGTTGGGGCCTATGCTCTTTCTGAGCCCGACTCGGGAAGCGACGCCTTTGCCCTGACGTGCCGCGCCGTCGAGGACGGCGACTTGTTTCGTCTGACCGGCACCAAGCTCTGGATTACCAACGGCGCCGAAGCGGGTCTATTCATCGTCTTTGCTACGGTCGACCCGCGCGCGGGCTACAAAGGGATCACCGCCTTCTTGGTGGAGCGAGATCTCGAAGGTTTTGCCGTTGGAAAAAAGGAGGACAAGCTCGGGATTCGCGCGTCCAGCACCAACGAGCTACTGTTCAACGACTGCCCCGTGCCCCGCTCGAACGTTCTCGGGGAAGTGGGCAAGGGTTACAAGATCGCCATCGAGACGCTGAACGAAGGCCGTATCGGAATCGGCGGCCAGATGATCGGGATTGCCTCCGGTGCTCTCGATTACGCCATGAGCTATGCAAAGGAGCGCCGCGCATTCGGCCAGCCGATCGCCGACTTCCAGGGAGTCCAGTTCCAGATCGCGGAGGCTGCGACCGAGCTCGAAGCCGCCCGGCTCCTGGTCTACAACGCGGCCCGACTCCGTGATGCCGGACGGCCGTTTCTAGTGGAAGCGGCGATGGCTAAGCTCTTCTCCTCAGAAATGGCCGAGCGAGTCACCTCGCGCGCGGTGGAGCTGTACGGCGGATACGGTTATACGAAAGACTTCCCCGTCGAGAAATATTGGCGCGATGCCAAGATCGGAAAGATCTACGAGGGGACGTCGAACATGCAGCTCCAGACGATCGCGAAATATCTCCTCAAGAACAAATAAGGTACACTCACGCCGCGATGTCGCTCGTACTCGAGACGGAGCGCGTGTTTCTCCGCGAGCTACTCCTCAACGACGTCGAGCCACTCGAGACGGTCTTGGCGAATGCCGGAGCAAGCGACAAGTTGTCGCCGCCGAGCGCTCGCGCCTTCATCCTGGCCCAGCGCGACAGCTACCGCGAGCACGGACTCGGCGTCTGGGCCGCGGTTCATCGGGAGTCGGGAATGGTTCTCGGCTACGCCGGACTTCGGCGAGAGTCGGAGTCCGATCCCGAGCTCTGGTGCCTGATCGACGTTCCCTACCGCGGCCACGGCCTCGGCACCGAAGTCGCCACCGCCATCCTCCACCATGCTCGCGAGCGGATAGGCGTCGAACGCGTCATCGCCTTCGTCCCTCCCGACGACGAGGGCGCGCACCGATTCGTCGAAACGCTCGGCATGAGTCTGGACGATGGGGAACGCCATCTTTTTGCGACTCGCTGACGAGGAGTCATGAGCTACCACATGAAACCGGACGAGTTCCGCCGCGCCGGTTATGCCCTCATCGACTGGATCGCGGACTACCATGAGCGAGTGGAATCGTTACCGGTTCTCTCCCGTGTCCAGCCCGGCGAGATACGCGCGAAACTCCCCCACAACGCTCCGGAAAAAGGGGAAGCATTCGATTCGATCGTCAAGGATCTCGACGACATTCTGTTGCCCGGTATCACCCACTGGCAGTCGCCCAACTTCTTCGCCTACTTCCCGTCGAACTCTTCGCCTCCAGCCGTTCTGGGTGAGCTCCTCTCCGCCGGGCTCGGCGTCCAGGGCATGATCTGGGCTACCAGCCCAGCCTGCACCGAGCTAGAAACGCACGTTCTCGACTGGCTCGTTGACATGCTCGGCCTTCCCGAGGCCTTCAAGTCCAACGGCGAAGGGGGTGGGGTCATCCAGGACACCGCGTCGAGCTCTTCCTTGTGCGCTTTGCTCGCCGCACGCGAGCGAGCGACGAGATTCCAGTCGAACGCCGCCGGCCTCGACAAAGGGCTGGTCGCCTATGCTTCGAGCCAGGCGCATTCTTCGATCGAGAAGGCGGTCAAGATCGCCGGCATTGGAAAGGACAACTTGAGACTCGTCGCCGTCGACGAGAACTACGCGATGTCAGTCGGGGACTTGCGGCAGCGGGTCCTCACCGACCGAAACCGCGGGCTGAAGCCCTTCTTCGTCTGCGCCACCGTCGGAACGACGTCGTCCAACGCCCTCGACCCCGTGGCCGAGATCGGACGCTTCTGCGCCGAACAGAACCTCTGGCTGCACGTGGACGCCGCGATGTCGGGAACGGCGGCTCTTTGCCCGGAGTTTCGTTACATCCAAGACGGAGTCGAGCGGGCCGACAGCTATTGCTTCAACCCCCACAAATGGATGTTCACCAACTTCGACTGTAACGCTTTCTACGTCAAGAACCGCCGCACGCTCATCGATACGCTCAGCATCCTCCCCGAGTACCTGAGGAACGAGGCCACGACTTCGGGGGCGGTCATCGACTACCGCGACTGGCACATTCCCCTGGGGCGGCGGTTTCGTGCCCTCAAGCTGTGGTTCGTAATCCGACATTACGGGGTCGAGGGCCTCCGACACCATGTCCGGCGTCACGTCGGACTTGCCCACGAGCTCGAGGGTTGGATTCGCGAGGACGCGCGCTTCGAGGTCGTTGCGCCGGTACCTCTGAACCTCGTCTGCTTCCGCCACAAAGGCGGCGATGAGGTGAACGAGCTCTTGATGCGCAAGCTGAACGAGAGCGGAAAGCTCTACCTCACACACACGAGACTCGATGGCCGCTTGACCCTCCGTATTTGTGTCGGCCAAACTTACACCGAGAAGCGCCACGTGCGCGCGGCCTGGGAGCTCGTCCAACAGATGGCACCCTAGCAGGGGTGATGAAGAAGTCCGCCGGAGCCTTGCGCAGAGGCGGATCAATCACGGGTCCCGCCACGGCATCGAGCACCCTGAGGGGGAAGATTCGCCCGGAAGCCACGGTAAGATCTGCATGGAATTTCTGAACCCTCCTCCCGCCAGATTCGTATCCGCCTACGGGAGCTCCATCAACCCATGAATCGCTCGCGGAAACTCACTTTTCTCGCCGGTGGGGTGGCGATCGTCGTTATCGGCGCCGTCGTTTCCTATTTCGTAATCCAGCAGGGAGATGGAAGCGCCGAGGCGAAGGATGTCGTCGACGGGCCGGCCGATACCGCCGTCCCGGTGGAAGTCGTCGACGCGATCAAAGGGCCCGTAACCAGGACGCTGTCCACCTCCTCCACGATCGAGGCGGAGCAATCGGCCGAGGTTCTCGCCAAAGTCTCGGGAATCGTTACCGACGTGGCGGTCCGAGAGGGTACCGCAGTCGAGAAAGACCAGGTTCTCGCCAGGGTAGACGACGAGGAGAAGAAGCTCGCTCTCGAAAAAGCCGACCTCACCCTGAGGAAGGCAGAAGCCGAGCTCAATCGCTCGAAGCTGTCGTTCGATCAGGAGCTCATCTCCCGGTTCGACTACGAAAAAGCCGTTTTCGATCGCGACCTGGCGAGAACGGAGAAACAGATCAAAGAGCTCGAGCACCGGTACGCTGTTATCCGGGCCCCGTTCGCTGGCCGGGTGACGGCGACGGAGATCGTAGTTGGACAGACCCTTCAACCCGGGGACCACCTCGTCACTCTGGCGGATTTTCGTACGCTTGTGGTTCGCCTCTTCCTCCCCGAGAAGGACGTCTTCCAGCTCGAGCCGGGACAGCCGGTCGGGCTGCTCCCCGAAGCGCTGGCGGGAGCGTCGATGAGCGAGGACGTCAGCTTTCGAGGTCGGGTTCGGGACATCAGTCCCGTCGTCGATCCGAAGACCGGGACGGTCAAAGTGACGGTGGAGGTCCTGGATCGTTCCGCCGACATTCGGCCCGGCGCCTTCGTTCGAGCCGAGATCGAGACCGATCGCCGGGTCGACGCGATCCTCGTTCCCAAGCTCGCCGTGGTGGCGGAGGCAGGCGAGAATTTCGTCTTCGTCGTAAACGAGGGCCGCGCGGAGAAACGATCGGTCGAGCTCGGCTACACGCGCGGTCTTGCCGTCGAAATCCTCGCCGGGATCTCCGCGGGCGAAAAGATCGCCATCGCCGGTCATACTACACTCGAAGACGGGGAGTCGGTCGAGGTGCTCACCAATTAGCTGCGCTCACGCCATGAAGACCGACTGTTCGAGGTAAAGCCACCCTAGCGGATGTCTCGCCTAATAGACGCCTGCATCCGTCGACCGGTGAGCGTCTCGATGTTCACCGTCGCCATCGCCATCTTCGGCGTCGTGTCGTTCACCAGGCTTCCGCTGAACCTGCTTCCCGATATCTCCTACCCGAGTCTAACGGTCGAGACACGGTACCCCGGCGCGGCACCGGCCGAGGTCGAGAGTCTGGTGAGCCAGCCGATCGAGGAGGCAGTGGGAGTCATCTCCGGCGTAAAGCGCCTCGGCTCACGCTCGCGTGCGGGAGTGTCCGAGGTTACGCTCGAGTTCCTCTGGGACACGAACATGGATTTCGCGGCGCTCGACGTCCGGGAGAAGCTCGATCTGGCCCAGCTGCCCCGCGACGCCGAGAACCCGACGCTGCTGCGATTCGACCCCTCGAGCGACCCGATCATGCGTCTGGGGGTTACCGGCGGCTCGGATCTGGCACGTCTGCGCCAATATGCCGAGGAAGAGCTCAAGAAGGAGCTCGACGCCATCGACGGCGTGGCCGCGGTCAAGGTCGAGGGGGGTCTCGAGCGCGAGATCCAGGTCGATATTCACGAGGATCGGCTGGCGTTGTCAGGAGTCGACGTTGCCACAGTCTCGACGTCGCTCGCGGCGGGAAACGTGAACCTCGCCGGGGGCAGCATCTACGAGGACGAGGCGCGTTATCTCGTCCGCACGCTGAACGAGTTCGGGGGGCTCGAGGACATCGGAGCGACTCAGCTCGCCGATGAGAATGGGCGCCGCGTCTATCTGAGAGACGTTGCTGACATCCGTTGGGGCCACAAGGAGCGAGAGTCCATCGTCCGCACCGGAGGGCGCGAGACCGTAGAGCTCCGCATCTACAAGGAAGGCGACGCCAACACCGTGCAGGTCGCCCGGGGTGTCCGCGCCCGGCTCGAGGCCATCGATTCGAGCATTCCTGAGAACATCGAGCTCTCGATGCTGTTCGACCAATCGAGCTTCATCGAAGGTGCCGTGGCCGAGGTCGTCGAGAACGCCTGGATCGGCGGCCTCCTCGCGGTGCTGATCATTGCTCTCTTTCTCCGCGATCTTCGCGCGACGGCGGTCATCGGACTCGCCATCCCCGTTTCGGTGGTGGCCACGTTCTTCATCATGTACCAGGTGGGGATCTCGCTGAACATCATGTCCCTCGGCGGGCTCGCTCTGGGAGTGGGCATGCTACTGGACGACTCGATCGTTGTCCTCGAGTCGATTCACCGGCATCGACAATCCGGTGCCGGCTCGCGCCAGGCCGCGGTGCGAGGGACGAGCGAGGTGGCGACCGCGGTCGTCGCTTCGACGCTGACGACCGTCGCGGTATTCCTCCCGATCGTCTTCGTCGAAGGCGTGGCCGGGCAACTCTTCAACGACCAAGCCCTCACCGTCTCCATCTCGATTCTGGCGTCATTGGGTTTTTCCCTCGCTCTGATCCCGGTGCTCGCCGCGAGGCTTTCACGGGAACGAGCCGAGCCTGCTTCCGCAGACGAGCTGACCACTTGGCATCGAGCGCCCGCGCGCGCGGTGGCGCTCGTCGTCAACTTCTTTGCCCGCTCGGGGACCTTTTTCTCGATACTCGTGTCGCCACTGACCGACGCATTCCAGCGTGCGGAAGTGGCGGTCGATTCGTTCTATCCGCGGGCCTGCCGCTTCGCGATTCGACACCGCGCGGCCGTCTTCCTGTCGGCAGCCGTCGCCTTCGGGTCGAGCTCGGTGCTAGCCCGCCGCCTCGGAGTCGAGCTGCTCCCGAGCCTCACCCAGGGCGAGTTCTATTTCGATCTCGAGCTCCCCGAGAGCGCTCCCCTGGGCGTTACCGATCGACTTCTGGAAACCATCGGCACGGAAGCGGCAGGCCTGCCCGAGGTGCTGCGGGTCGTCACCACGGCTGGCTCGACCGGCGCGAGCTCCATCGACGCCAGCGCCCGAGGAGAGAATCGGGGCCGCATACACGTGGTGATGGCGGACAAGAGAGACCGCGAAGCCGAGCTCCGCAGCGCAGCCCGCGTGAGAAAGTCCCTGAGCAAGTTACCCGGCCTCTCGTTCCAGTTCGACCGTCCCTCTTACTTCAGTTTCAAACGCCCGGTGGAGCTCGAGGTCTATGGTGACGACGTGACGGAGCTGGAAACGGCGGCGGCGATGATCTCCGAGGCGTTGGAATCGGTGCCGGGCCTCACCGACGTTCGGTCGTCCTCGGACATGGGGAATCCCGAGCTTCAGGTGTTCTTCGCGGTGGATCGCATGGCGCAGATGGGCCTGGGAGTGGACGAAGTGTCGGAGACCTTGCGTACCAAGCTTCGCGGAAACGTCGCCACCCGGCTGAACGAGGGGGAAAGAAAGATCGATATCGTAGTACGCGCCGCAAAAGAGGCCCGCACGCGAGTCGAGCAGATTCCCGAGCTGCTCGTGCACGAGACCGAAGCAAGAGGGGTGGCGTTGAAGTCGGTCGCCTCCACCCGTTTGGCCGCCGGCCCCTCGGAGATCCGCCGCGTGGGCCAGCGGCGAGCCGTCGTCATTTCCGGGAATCTGGACGGGCGAGATTTGGGAAGCGTGACCGCCGACATGGCGACGGTCATCGCCGGCCTCGCGCTTCCCCGCTCGGTGGGCACGCGCTTCGCAGGTCAACAGCTCGAGATCGAAGATTCCTTCGGAAGTCTCTACCTCGCTATCAGTCTGGCGATCTTCCTCGTGTATTTCGTCATGGCGAGCCAGTTCGAATCGCTGATGCACCCCTTCATCATCCTGTTCACCATACCCCTGGGACTCATCGGCGTCGTCTGGGCGCTACTGCTGACCGCAAGCACGGTGAGCGTCATCGTTCTCATTGGCATCGTGATGCTGGCGGGTATCGTCGTCAAGAACGCCATCGTTCTCGTCGATTACATCAATCGTCTTCGGGAACGAGGGATGGCCCGCGACGAGGCGGTCGTGGAAGCGGGTCGAGTCCGACTGCGCCCCATTCTCATGACGACCCTCACCACGATTCTGGCTCTCGTTCCCATGGCACTCGGCCTGGGTGAGGGCGCCGAGATCCGGCAGCCCATGGCCATCACCGTTATCGGAGGTCTCTCGGTCTCGACGATCCTGACGCTCATCGTCATCCCATCGGTCTACTGCGTCCTCGACCGGAAGAGGTTCGGAACATGACGGGTCTGGCAGGAACGTCGGTCCGGCGGCCGATCGCAACCGCGATGGTCCTGGTGAGCGTTCTGGTCCTCGGCGTCATCGCGTTGATCCGGCTCCCTCTCGCCTTTCTTCCCGACCTCGACTTCCCCGCCGTTTTCATCACCGTCCCCTATCCGAACTCGAGCCCGCGCCAGATCGAGGAGCAGATCGTCAAACCAATCGAAGAGGCGCTCGCCACCCTTCCCGGCATCACGAAACTGAGCTCGCAGGCCGACGCCGACCAGGCGTCGGTCCAGCTCTTCTTCGACTGGGGAGAGGCCGTCGATGTCGCCCGAATGAAGGTCGCGGAAAAGATCGAAGAGATTCGCCCCGATCTCCCCGATGACGTGGACCAGCTGTTCATAAACACCTTCAGCACCACGCAAATTCCCGTCGTCGAGGCGCGTATCTCGGCCCCGGGCGTCGACCTCTCGGGGAACTACGATCTCCTGGAAAAAAGAGTGGTGAACCCCATCCGGCGGATCCCCGGTGTCGCGAAAGTCGAGCTCAACGGCGTCGCCCCTCGCGAAGTCCGGATCAACTTGCGGCTCTACCGGATCGCCGAGCACGGAGTCGATCTCGGCGAGCTCGCCCGAAAGCTCATGCGCGCCAATCGAAACGTCGCCCTTGGCAAGCTCGACGGCGAGGGTCGAGTAATCCACGTGCGCAGCTTCGGGGCCTTCGTGGACCTGGAAGAAATCGAACGCTTTCCCGTCAACGACCAGGGACTCGTGCTGTCGGACATCGCCGACATCACCTACCGCGAGCCACCGATCGCTGTCGGGCGGCACCTGGACGGCAGCTATGCCGTCGCGCTTTCCATCTACAAGGAAGCGACCGCCAATACCGTAGAAACGGCGAGGCAGGTGACGGAGCTCATCGAAGGACCGATTGCCGGCGATCCGACCCTCCGGGGAATCAACCTCTTCGTCTTCGACGATCAGGCCGCCGAGATCACGAAGGGTTTGCGCGGCCTCATGACCGAGGGCCTTCTTGGAGGGGCTCTCGCGATGGTCGTCTTGTTCTTGTTCCTGAGACGGATCGATACCACGGTCATCGTGGGCCTTGCCATCCCAATGTCGATCATCGCCACGGCCGTTGGTTTGTACTTTCTCGACAAGACGCTGAACGTGCTCTCGATGATGGGGCTCATGCTCGGCGTCGGTCTTCTCGTGGACGATGCCATCGTGGTGCTCGAGTCGATCTTTCGAGAGCACCTTGGCGGCGCCGATGCGAAGACCGCGGCCGTATCCGGGGCGCGGAAGGTCTGGGGTGCCGTATTCGCTTCGACGGTGACGACGGCCATCGTATTCCTCCCGATGATCGTGGGCAAGCGCAACCAGCTCACGGTGTTCCTCGAGGAGATCGGCTGGGCGATCTCGCTTTGTATATTCAGCTCGTTTCTGGTCTCGATGACGCTCATCCCGCTCATGGGGTCGAAGCTCTTGCGCGGCAAGGAATCCGAGCCGCCGCGCTGGACCGAGTGGCTTTCCCGGCAGTACGTACGGATTCTGCGTTGGACGTTTCGCCATCGGTGGGCCACGTTCGGGGTGACGATCGTCGTTCTCGCGAGCATCGCACTTCCCTTCTCGCTCGGCGTTCAGACCGCCATGCTCGCGGGGCTCAACAAGAAGCAGATGAGGCTCGCATACGAGTTCACCGACTTCCACTACAAAGAAGAGGCCGAGTGGGCGGTGAGCCGGGTCGAGGCGTGGCTGTTCGAGCACCAGAGCGAGCTCGGGCTCGAGTCGGTTTATAGCCACTATGGGGAAAACACCGCGGGCACGACGCTGACGTTCAAGGCTCAGCATGTGAGTGAAGACGAAGCGCGGGCGGTTCGGGAGCGGATCCGCAAGGAGATGCCAAAGATTGCCGGGGTGAAGCTCACGTTCTTCGAAGAAGAAGCGGAAGCGGGAGGCGACAGCACCTTCTTCCAGCTCAATCTCTTCGGAGAGGACATCGAGCGACTCGCGTGGCTCGCAGACGACGTGAAGCGGCGCCTCTCCGCCGTCGAGGGCGTCAAGGATGCGAAGAGCTCGGTCGGTACCGACCGGCAGGAGATTCAGGTCACGCTGCAGCGGGAGCTCGCCGCCAAGTACGGCGTCCGACCTCAGGACATCTCCGAGGCTTTCGCTTTCACCCTGGGCGGGCAGCGGTTACGCCGCTACAATGCGGGCGACAAGGAGGTCGAGCTCTTGTTGATGATGTCCCAGGAGGACGTCTCCACTCTCGACGATCTGAAGAACTTCGTCGTTAGCGGCGAGGGACGCGGCGTCACCCTCGGAACGATCGCGGACTTCAAGGTCGTTCCCCAACCCAAGACCATCGAGCGCGAGAACCGCAAGACCCTGGTCTCGGTCCGCTCCAGCTACGAAGGCAAGGACTGGGCCTCCGCCAGAAAGCGTATCGAAGAGAGCTTGAACCGGATGGACCTTCCCGTTGGCTACTCGTGGTCGTTCGGCGATCGAATCCAGCAGCAGGATGCCCAGCTCCAGCAGATGCTGGTGAATTACGCGCTCGCTCTCGCGCTCATTTATATCGTCATGGCATCTCAGTTCGAGTCGCTCCTGCACCCCTTCGCCATCCTCTTCTCCATCCCCTTCGCCTTCTGGGGAGTCGCCTGGTTTCTCCTGGTGACGGGAACACCGCTCAACTTCATGGGACAAATCGGAGTGCTGGTGCTCATGGGGATCGTGGTGAAGAACGGGATCGTGCTCATCGACCACATCAACAATCTCCGCCGCGAGGGGCACGACCGCGAGACCGCCATCGAGCTGGGGGGCAAAGAGCGACTGCGTCCCATTCTCATGACCGCGGGAACGGCCGTGCTCGCCCTCGTTCCCATGGCGATCGGACGCGCCGAGCTGGACGGGCTCTACTACTTCCCTCTCGCCCGCACGGTGATCGGCGGCCTGACCGCCTCGACTTTCCTCACCCTCGTCATCCTTCCGTTCATCTACGTGCTTCTGGACAATCTCAGTCTGTGGGCTGGGAAGGTCTGGAGCGCCGCCCGCGCCGAGCCCGGCCATTCGGACCTCACCGGGGGGGTCGGATGACGAATTGGGCGCCGTTTTCTTCACATCCAACCCAAGGTGAGAATTTCGCATTCATTCGACCGAGTTGCCACTGGCACGTTCGCATGATAGCATGACAGCAGGAAGGACAATGAGATGGCACGAGTAGACGGCGCCGAGATCAAGGTGGTGGGGAAGAGCGGGCAGATCTCCCTCGGAAAGCGCTACGCGGGGAAGACTCTTCGTCTCGAGCGGCGGGAAGACGGAAGCATTCTGATCACGGCAGTGGCCATCGTACCGGAAAGCC
>DASPGQ010000173.1 GCA_035620555.1 Vicinamibacteria bacterium | reverse complement strand
TGACCGAGGGCGCCCTTAGCGAGGCGGGGATCGATCCGGCGCGCCTGGTGTTCGAGCTGACCGAGACGGCGACGATCGCGAATATCGAAGAGGCCAAGGTCTTCGCCCACCG
Organism: Vicinamibacteria bacterium; assembly: GCA_035620555.1. Taxonomy (NCBI): domain Bacteria; kingdom Pseudomonadati; phylum Acidobacteriota; class Vicinamibacteria; species Vicinamibacteria bacterium. The sequence goes on along the minus strand of DASPGQ010000173.1, from coordinate 30,461 downwards.
CATGCGCGCCCGCGGCTGCCAGTTCGCCCTAGACGATTTCGGCGCCGGCTTCGGCTCCTTCTACTATCTGAAGAACCTACCCTTCGACTATTTCAAGATCGACGGCGACTTCATCCGCGACATGGCGGAAAGCCCCATGGACCAGCTCGTCGTCCGGGCCATCGTCGGCATCGCCCGGGGCATGGGGAAGAAGACCATCGCGGAGTTCGTGATCGACGCGGAAACGGCGCGCCTGCTCGACAAACTCGACGTCGACTACGCGCAGGGCTACCACATCGGCCCACCGCAACCCTTGCTGCGCGTCCTCCCGCCTGCGCAGAATGGATAACCTCTTTGAGGCCCGTCACGAAAGCGCGATTGTCGTTTCAGCGAGAGGCGGCTGCCCCGCTCCCAGAACCAGCATCGCTCAACCGAACGACTCGGCTGCACACCGAGAGAGGAACTCGCTGTAGCTTTCGGGGTCCGGAGCTTCAGCGCGAGCTAATCAGATAACGTCGACCGCCGCCCGGGCGAGAGACGAATCGCCATCTCTCTCATGACCCCTCCTTCCTCGAATCGACTTCGCGTGGGTCCGCTCCCGCACGTGAGCGGCCCGCGGGAGGGTCCCCCGCGAGGGGGAGGGCGTGGCTGGCGAAGAGGGTGTCCTCGAGATATAACCCCGTGGAAATGGGTTCACTCTACGTAGCTGTAGCCGCAGTTCTCGCACGTCCACGTGCGGCCCTGGCGGTACATCAAAGCACCGCATTGCGGGCAGGCGCGCGTTTCCTCGTCTTCCGGAGGTTTGCTGTTGAGAAGATCTTCGTAGTTGGGCTCTTCCTTCTCGTCCTCGTCCTTCTTCTTCTTTTCCTGGTTCTCCTGGGCATAGGAGATTCCCGCTAGACCGGAAGCTCCCGCTATACCGGCGAGGGCGAACGCCGCGGCCTTCAGAAAATCTCGACGGGTCGTGTCATCCAACATAATCGCGTCTCCCCTCTCGGTCGGCGGCCCTAAACCCTGCTAGTTTACCCCAAGTTGCCGCAGCTCCGCAGTCGGGGGCAGGACATAAGCGGGCATGCGGAATTTGTCGCGAAAGAGCTGGGTGCGGACGTGTCCGGTGGCGTACTCGGCGCTCGCGCCGCTCATGAGATAGGTGATCGTCGGAGCCACGTCCCTCCTCTGCACGCGCTCGGTGACGACGTGGTTCCTCCGAAAGTCCGGACCGAGCGCACAGGTCCACACCGTGTGAGCGGCGTAGCTACCAGGGCTATGGCCGAGCTGGCCGAATTCATCGACGTCGTCGTTTCGGCCGCACTCTGGACGGATGACGAGCGACGTGGTCCCCCGCAAGTAAGGATCGTCCTGGATCTCGCGCCACAGATTGCCGATGAGCTCGTCGGTGGTCTCGATGTGATTGATGTACTCCTCAAAGTGGGTGTCGTGAGCCCGGTCGCCGAGCTCGCTGTGGGCGTCGTCGAGCGCCAGCACCTGAACCGTAATGATTCTCGGCTTGAAGGCTCTCAGAATCTCCCCCGCCAGCTGGATGGCCTGGCAGTCTCCGATCGGGTGCAGGCGATCGATGAGCGGCCGCCGGGTCGAGGGAGGCTCGTAGCGCTTCGACGCCTTCACCTCCGCCAACCATTCCGTGATCTGCCCGAGCTCCTTCTTCGAGTGACCGAGGCCCTTCTCGAAATGAAGGTCGACGCTCGGTGGCGTCGAGAGCTTCTTCGCGGGATCGAAGAACCTGTTCATCGTGAGGTTGGTAGCCCCGTAGCGAACGCCGTAGTCCGGGTGCTTGCTGAAGTTCTTCACGTCCCAAGTCCAGGCGCGGTAGTAGGATGCCCCTTGGAGGATCCAGAACTCGGATGCCTTGCCGCCGGTCTTCTTGCGAACGTACTCGTTCCAGGTGGGAAAGCGCGGCCGCTGCGCGGGGTCGTCCCGGCCGGTCAGCATCTCGGTATACATATAGCCGTGAAGATTGGCGCTCTCGCCATAATCCTCGCGGAAGAGCGTACCATCCCGGGCCATCCGCGACTGAAACGGGGAATGCTCCGGGTTGTCGATGACGTCGATCTTTCGGGCACCGTTTCCCAGGATGATGACGACCAGGTGCTTGGTTTTGAAGCCCGGGTTTTCCGGCAGCCGCATCGCTCCCTGGACAACGCCCGCGCCGCACTCGACGAACGGTGCCCCGGGGGCGTTGCCGCTCGAAAAGAGAGTGCCCGCCCCCCCGGCGACCGAAAGCTTGAAGAAATCGCGGCGATTCATCGTCCCAATTATCCGACTCACCCGAGGCGGCGTGTCAAGCCATCGAGCGAACGAGGCCGAGCGCCTCTTCGATCGACGCAGACGTCCCCACCCGCCGGGCGAGCTGCTCGAGGTCCCACTCGGCCACGGCGCGCAGGTCGGCCCCCGAGGCTCCAGTCGCCCGCCCCAAAGTCTCGCCGAATTCGCGGAGCGCGCCCGTCCGATCCCCGGACGCAAGCCGCGCGGCGGCCAGAAGGAGCGACTGGCGGGGTGAACGCGATGGGTCGAGTGCGCGGGCCGTCTCGAACGTCTCGATCGCCTCTTGGTAGCGTCCCTCGAGAAAGAGCACTCCCGCGAGGTTGTAATGGCCGAACACGAAGTCCGGCGCGAGTCGGAGCGCTTCGCGAAAGCGGGCTTCGGCGTGGTCCATCCTCCCCTGATCGCGGTACGTCGCCCCAAGGTTGGAGTGGAAAGCATGGTTGAGCGGGTCGAGAGCGATGCCACGCCTCAAGGCCTTCGCCGCGTCGTCGAGCCGCTTCAGCTCACCGAGCGCCGCACCGAGGTTTCCCCAGGCGGAGGAAAAACTTGGTAGAAGCTCGGTGGTTCGACGGAACGCGGCTACGGCGCCCTCGAGGTCGTCGGCCTGGACGAGCCGCTTTCCGAGCTCGTAATGAGCCGCGGCCAGCCCCGGCTCGATACCGATCGCTTCTTTCAGAGTCGGGAGAGCTTTTTCGGGAGGGAGGGTACTGGCTCGGAACAGAAGCGAGAGCCCGCTCCCGGGCTCGTCGGCGAGCGCAGCTTCGCATGTTTCACGGCAGAACGTTCGGGGTGGAGAATCCGAAGCGCCGGGCACGCGGCGGACCTCGAATCGGCTGGCGAGACCTCTTTGCGCGACGAGGTCCTTCGCCTCGGCCTCGACGGCTGTCGCGACGAAGCGCAGCGGTCTTCCCTCGGCAGCGACCTGAGTGAGCTTCGCGAGCAAGTACGGCGGAGAGCCGGCACAAAACGGGCCTTCCCCAAAGGCTCCCTCGAGACGTGGGGCGAAAAGTGTTCGCTCGCTCGACAGGCCCGGCGGCGGAAGCCGATGCACGGCGACAGGAAGAGGCGGTGCTTCGGGAGGTGCGAGCACCGGCCCGTACTCGCGAACGCCAATTTCCTGGCGCGCCGCGGCGTCGAGCGCTTCGGCCTCATTCCCGACGAAAAGGATCCAGGGTCGATCCGACTCGACGCAGGGAGACGCGATCGTCTCGAAACCGGGCGAGTCGGAGGGCTCGAGACGAGGCCGCGCCCATTCAACTTTCACTAACGATTGGCACAATCGCGAAGGACGCGACAGGAGCGCGTCGTGTTGAAGATGCCGCAAGTGCAAAACCGCGCCATGTAGGTCGATGCGGACTCCGGAGTGCGGCGTCCCTCCTTGACCCAGTCGATCATCTTCTTCGCGAAATTGAAGGAAATCATCCCGTGTCCGCACATCGTCGCCAGCGTGAGAGTGGCGCGGTCGGGGAGCTTGTCGAGCGCTCCGAAGAACCCGAGCGAATACTCGACGCTGTGACGAGTGATCCCCGCTCTTCGCGCGATCTCGTCGGCGCGGTCGGTGAGAGCGCTGATGTTGATGGATAGTCCGAGGTCGGCCTCGCGGATATCCCCGAGAAAGCCTTCGAGCGACTCCGGGTTGTCGAAGACGGCTGAGACGACCGTAGGCTGGTTCACGTTACGCACCAGCGAATCCGGGTCGCGCTCGTCTCTACGGAACCAATGGGCAAGCGGATTCAGCTTCTTCGAAGCACGGTATACTCCACCCTGGGTAGCATCGCCCAGGTTCACCGGCCGGTGACGGCGAGCGATCTCGAGGAACGTGCGGAATTTCTCCACCGAGCCCTCGTCGTTCACGCCGCGGGCGGCCATGGCGAACACGATGTAGTCGTCCGCAAGGGTTTGGGGCGCGCCGTATCGGTGTAGCGTGTTCGTCACGTTGCCCGAGTGACCTGTGGACGGCGGCCGAGGCCGAGGTTCGTCTTTCCCCGCCAAAAAGCAAAACCCTCGTCGTGGAGCACGTCCTCGAGAGCACTGCGGCCTTCGTCGTCGCAGCGTGTGGAGACCCCGATCGAGACGATGGTGTCGATCTTCTTGGCGGCTTCGGTCGCGGTCTCGAGGATCTCGGGAACGCGGTCCATGGTCGTCTTGATCTCTACAATGGCAGAGAGCACGCGCTCGTCGAGGACGTCCTCGCGAATGCGTCCCGTCTTCTTGTCCGTCATCAGGTGGGTGACCGGATTGTTGGCCTCGAACTCGACGCCCGCCCCGGCGAGCGCCTCGGTGAGTGCGGAGATGTCACGGAAGCTCGCGGACACCGTCGGACGGCCGAACTCGATAGTAAAACCGGCTTCCCCCTCGGCGACTCGATGCGTCACGTCGTTCGTCTTGACTTCTTCGGTGCCACGCCCGTGGATCCCCGTACTCTCATGAGGGACGAGCGGATCGCTGAAGGCGCGTCTCACGATGCGTGGCCACGAGAGCTCCTGTGGCTCGATGGCGGCAGTGGGACACACGTCGGGCTCGGGGTCGAAACGGACCCTCACCCAGCCCAGCACGGTACGTATCGTGCGAACGAGCGTCGGGTTGAGGTGTTCGGTGGACAGTCCGCGGTAGCAGGTGAAGCATTCCACGCAGCGTTCCTGATCGACTACCGCTCGGCGGATCGAGGGGTCGATGTCGATTGCGCCGACGGGGCAGACCGGGATGCAGTTCCCGCAAGCGACGCAGCGGTCGGTGGATATCTTCACGCACCCGAGTATATCAACATTGCTTGCGCGTCCCCGGGAGTTGCGTCACAATCTCACGCCCCCGGTGACCGGCCGCGCGACGGCGGCACGGCGCGGGAGATGGAGCGAGGCAAGCCCACGGCCATCGTTCAAGGAGTCTCCATATGATGAAAGAGCAACCGCGATTCGAGATAGCCCCTCCCGAGGGTGGGCTCGTCGTCCTCCTGCCCGGCCTCGGGGCGGTGAGCACGACTTTCATAGCCGGCATCCAGGCCGTGAGACGAGGGCTGGCCAAGCCCATCGGCTCGCTGACTCAGATGGGCACGATCCGCCTGGGCAAACGAACGGAGAAGCGAGCGCCGCGCATCACGGATTTCGTGCCGCTTGCGTCCCTAGAGGACCTGTCGTTCGCGGCGTGGGATATTTTCGAAGAGGACGGCTATCTGTCTGCCGTCACCGCCGGGGTGCTCGAGCGCGCTCTGTTGAACGAGCTGCGCGCCGATTTGGAAGCGGTGCGGCCGATGAAGGCGGTTTTCGATCAGAGCTTCGTCAAGAAGCTCCACGGAACCCACGTCAAGGCGGGCAAGAGCAAGATGGATCTCGCCGAGCAGCTCATGGAGGACATCGACGAGGTCAAGAGGACGACGGGTTGTTCACGGGCGACGATGATTTGGTGTGCTTCGACGGAAACCTATCTGGCGAGGAACGAGGTTCACGAGGACGTCGCCGCGTTCGAAAGAGGACTGAAGGAGAGCTCGCCCGAGATTGCCCCGTCGATGATCTACGCCTACGCCGCCCTCAAGTGCGGGGTTCCTTACTTCAATGGCGCGCCCAACTTGACAGTGGATGTTCCGGCGCTCACCCAGCTTTCGTACGAGCTCGGGGTGCCCATTGGAGGAAAGGACTTCAAGACCGGCCAGACTCTGCTCAAGACGATTCTGGCGCCCGGCCTGAAAGCGCGAATGTTGGGTCTTTCGGGTTGGTTCTCGTCGAACATCCTCGGAAATCGGGATGGCGAAGTCTTGGACGATCCTGGCTCGTTCAAGACCAAGGAGGAGTCGAAACTCTCGGTTCTCGAGTACATCCTCCAGCCGGAGCTCTACCCCGACCTCTACGACAAGTTCTATCACAAGGTCCGCATCAACTATTACCCTCCGCGAGGCGACAACAAGGAAGGGTGGGACAATATCGACATCTTCGGATGGCTCGGCTACCCGATGCAGATCAAGGTCGACTTTCTCTGCCGCGACTCGATCCTGGCGGCACCCCTGGTGCTGGACCTCGCTCTGTTCTCGGACCTTGCTGCCCGGGCCGGCTTCAAGGGCATTCAGGAATGGCTGTCGTTCTACTTCAAGAGTCCGATGTCGCCCCAAGGCGTCTATCCGGAGCACGACCTGTTCATCCAGCTCACGAAGCTCAAGAATACGCTTCGATATCTCATGGGTGAGGACCAGATCACGCATCTCGGTGAGTACGTGCTCGAGCACGATCCGACCAAGAAACCCGAGCTCGTTTCCGAGTGAACGGAAAACGCCCATTGTGCTAAGCTTTTAAATAGTAGTAACAAAAGCCCATGGCGAGAAGCTGGCGACGCTCCGTTTGGTTGGGCATTGCCCTCGTTCTTAATGTCAGAAGCCTGGCCGCGCAGGCGCCGGCGGCGGACATTACGATTGTTGCCGAGGAAGGGCGCTCCGTTCTCCCGGTCAGCGAGTTCGCGGGAAAACCGATGGTCTCGCTGAGCGCGGTTGCCGAGCTCATCGACGCCGAGATTCGACCCGCTTCGGAAAAAGCGGTACTGCTCTCGGCTCGAGGTACGGTAGCGCGGATTTCCGACGAGAGCAGCTTCGTTCCCGTGGGTGGGAAGACCGTGCTGCTGCAGGGCGTTCCCCGTTTGGTGGCGGGGGAGTGGTTCGTTCCACTGGATTTCCTGTCACGAGTTCTGCCCTCGCTTTCCCCCCTTTCGGTCACCTATCGGGACCGGGAACGTCTGCTCATTCTCGGTGAGAGTTTTCCGCGGCTCGAGGTACGTTCCCAGCGCGACCCCTCCTACACCCGCGTCGAGGTCGTGACCAGCCCCGGGGTCCCGATCGAGCTCTCTCAGACCGACAGGGAAATCCTGCTGACGATACAAGCTCCCTATCTCGATACGGATTTCGACGGAGAAGAGATCCTCGACGGCATCGTCGAACGGATCGAGCTCGAGCGGAAGGAGCGCCATTACGAGGTCAGCGTCCGGCTGGGCAGATGGTTCGGGACTTTGAAAGCGTTCGAGCGAACCTATCCCGAGCACGGCGTGGTGCTCGATCTGTTGAAGGCCCATGTGCCCGGCGCCGTGCATTCGACCGACGTCGACATCATTCAGGAGGATCTCCGGCCGACTTCCGAGCGGGTCGGCAAAGACACTGGCGAGGGCGGGCCGTCCGAGCTGGAAACGATCGAGCTTTCTCCGGACTACGCGACCGGCGGGACGGACGTTCCCCCCCTAGGGCCGGGAGGGCCTGCGCGAGTGAGAATCGTGGCCATCGACCCCGGGCACGGCGGTGCGGAGATCGGTGCCGAAGGCGGCGGTGGCCTCATCGAGAAGAACGTGGTGCTCTCGATAGCAAGGCAGCTGAGAGCGCTGCTCCAGCAAAGACTGGGTCTTCACGTGATCTTGACACGGGACGGGGACAGCAACATCGGCCTCGACGAACGGGCGGCCATTGCGAATAACAACAAGGCGGATCTGTTCATCAGCATTCACGCCGACGCCTCGCCACGACGTGACGCACGGGGCTCTTCGGTTTACTTCCTTTCGTATTCTTCCTCGGGATCCGGGCCGAGCGGAAGCGTGGCCCCCGTCCGGGGCGGCACCTTTTCCAACGGTTCCGAGCTGGACTTCATTCTCTGGGACATGGCTCAGGCCTCGCACCTCAGCCGCTCGTCACAGCTCGCGGAGATTCTCCAGGAAGAGCTTCAAGCGACGACCGGTGGGGGGAAAGTCAACCGCGGGATCAAACAGAACACCTTTCGCGTCCTGAAAGGCGCCACGATGCCCGCGGTGCTGGTCGAGCTCGGGTTCATCTCCAACCCCGAGGAGGAGGACCTTCTCGGCACTGGAGAGTACCAGGAACATCTCGCCGAAGCTCTCTACCGTGGCGTTCTTCGCTACAAGGACGCCTACGAGCAGGAGCCGAGGGCGAACCAGAGCGTATCTTCGCGAGATCAGCCGTAATGAAAGGGCGAACGATTCTGCTCGCGGCCTTGCTCGCGGTGAGCCTGATTGCCTCGGCGGTGTTCGCCACGTTCTGGATTCTCAGCCAGCCGGTGCCGGACACGGTCGGGACCGATTCCTTGGACCAGGCCGCGGCCGCAAGTCTGCCCCATCCGGGAGACGACGATGCCTCTCCGAGCGAAGGTCGCATCCAGGTCAAGCTCTATGTGCTGGCGAGCTCGGGACAGGAGCTGGCGACCGTGAACGAAGTCATTCCGCTGGAGACTTCGCTACAGCTCCAGGCAAAACGGGTCGTCGCGCTTCTTCTCGAGCGCTCCCAGACGATTCCTCGAGGCGTCGTGCTCCGAGAGCTCTTCATTACCTCCCAGGGAGTCGCCTACCTCGATCTCTCTCGCGAGGTGGTGGCGAATCATCCCGGAGGATCCTCGGCGGAGGAGCTCACCGTCTTCAGCCTGACGAACACGCTCGTCGCCAATTTCCCGGCCGTCAAGATGGTCAAGATCCTCGTCGAAGGACGGGAGGTGCAGACGCTGGCCGGCCATCTCGACCTGACCGTTCCCTACGGTCGCGCACCCAGGTACCTTCAACCCGAGTCGGAGCGACAAGAGACTCAGAATGAAGCGGGTTGACGGCCGGCGGGCCGACGAGCCGCGCCCATGCCTCATCACGCCTTCCTTTCTCCGTAACGCCGAAGGCTCGGCCCTCATCGAGATCGGCGAGACCAAAGTCATTTGCGCCGCCACGCTCGAGGAGCGCGTGCCCCCGTTTCTGAAAGGAAAGGGCTCCGGCTGGATCACCGCCGAGTACGGCATGCTTCCGCGATCGTCCCACGAGCGAATTCCGCGCGAGGCGGCGCGGGGGAAGGTGTCGGGACGGACGCAAGAAATTCAACGGCTGATCGGGCGGTCCCTTCGAGCGATCGTCGATCTGTCTCGTTTGGGCGAGCGCACGGTGTGGATCGACTGCGACGTGCTCCAGGCGGACGGGGGAACGAGAACGGCATCGATCTCCGGTGCTTTCGTTGCCCTGGCCCTGGTTCTCAAAGCCGCGGTGCGCGACGGGGCGATGGCGGCTTTGCCGATTCGCGATTACGTCGCCGCCACGAGCGTGGGGGTCGTGGAGAGGAACATTCTGCTCGATCTCAATTACCGGGAAGACGCGCGTGCCGAGGTCGACATGAACATCGTCATGACCGGCCAGGGTAACCTCATCGAAGTGCAAGGCACGGCGGAATCCAGTCCTTTCTCCCGAGACGTGCTGCTGCAGATGGTGAAGCTCGCAGCCGAGGGCGTGGACGAGATCGTCGCCAGACAGCGAGAGGTTCTGGGAAAGCTCGAGCTGATAAAGTCCTGAAGCTTCTTCTCGCGACGACGAGCGCCGGCAAGCTCCGTGAGCTACGGGCGGTTCTCGAAGGCCTCGAGATCGATCTCGTCACCCTCGATGAATGGCCCGAGATCGCCCCTCCCGCAGAGACGGGTCACACGTTCCTCTCGAACGCAGCGGAAAAGGCCCTCTATTACCATCGCGCCACCGGCATCGCCGCGCTCGGGGAGGACTCCGGGCTCGTCGTCGATGCGCTCGGCGGTGAGCCGGGAGTTCACTCGGCGCGCTGGCTCGGCGAGAGCACAACCTACGATGTGAAGAACCGGCGTCTGCTCGAAAGTCTTCGAGCCGTTCCCGGAGAAGAACGTACGGCACGATATATCTGCGCCATCGCCCTAGCGGATGACGGGCAAATCGTGTTCGAGTGCGCCGAAAGCTGCGAGGGGCGGATCGCGACGGCTCCGCGCGGAACGGGCGGCTTTGGCTATGATCCGATCTTCTTCTTTCCGCCTCTGGGCAAGTGTTTTGCCCAAATGACGGCGGAGGAGAAGAACGCCGTGAGCCACCGGGGAAAGGCGATGGCGCGGCTTTCTACATTCTTGAGAGACCGGCCGCGTTGACGAAGAGGTCGCAGCGTCCGTATAATAATGGGTTTCGCGGGGCGTGGCGCAGTCTGGCTAGCGCGCCTGCTTTGGGAGCAGGAAGTCGGAGGTTCGAATCCTCTCGCCCCGACCAGAGTAGTGCGCCAGTAGCTCAGTTGGATAGAGCGGCGGCCTTCTAAGCCGTAGGTCGGGGGTTCGAATCCTCCCTGGCGTACCAGAGGATGGTGGGTGTAGCTCAATGGTAGAGCACTGGACTGTGGCTCCAGGTGTTGTGGGTTCGAGCCCCATCACCCACCCCAGCCTTTTCTTCGGTGCCTTTCCGCCTTTCGACGAGATGTTATAGTCTGGCTAGTGCGCGCCCGTAGCTCAGTTGGATAGAGCGCCAGACTTCGAATCTGTAGGCCGTAGGTTCGAGTCCTACCGGGCGCGCCATTTTACGAGGACGCTTTTTCCGGTGTTGTGAAAATCGTTGGGACTCGGCTCCCGGGTTTTCACCACCGGAGGCGTCCAGAAGAGCGGCGAAGTTCCTCCCATCGGAGGGTATCCACTTTGCGTAGTAGGCAAGTGTCGTGGTCGGCCGGGCGTGGCCGAGCTGGGCGGCAAGAGAGGAGCGCCCTGGGCGAGCAACAAGCTGGCGTAGGTATGGCGGCAATCGTAGACACGAAACGACGGTAGTCCGGCCCGTTTCAGCGTGACCTTGAACCGCTTGGCCACGTGGTTGTGGTCCAAGAACCTGCTCTCTCTCGAGGGGAAGAGCCATTCGGGCTCGCCCCATCCCTTCTTGAGGGCTCTCTCGCGTAGCTTCCTCAGGTGAGGCCGGACGGGAAGCGAGCTCAGGTGAAAGGTCGACCGTTCTCCGTCTCGGCCGTCTTCGTGGACTTGATCTCCCGCGTAGCGAGTCCAAGCGACCGCTCGACCCGTAGTGTCCTCGTCCGGAGGTCGAGGTCGTCAATCCGAAGCGCGTAGGCTTCGGAGGGACGGAGACCGGTCTTGAGGAGGAGCCCGAACAGAACCCCATGTCTCGTGTTCCTCGCCTCCTCGAGGAATCGGTTACGCTCCTCGAAACTCATCGGCCGGATCTCGCGCCGGCCGATCCTTCAGGACCGCAGCCGCGGCGCGGAGAGCGACGTCGTGAAGTCTCGAACTCCCGACTCGCTCCGCCGTTACAGCATCGAGCAGATCGAGCAGCTCATCCGCGAACTCGAGCTCCATCACCTAGCGCCTGAAGACGACGAGCCCTTCGATATGGGGCGCTCGCTCGCTATCGACCGACTACTCACGGAGACCGAGGAGGGCGAGTGAGTCCTACGCTCGGGGAAAATGTCTCACATCGCGGGTGGCGTGCCGTACTACTACAGGCCCGCAGCAAGAGACCGAACGGAGCGCACTGGAACATCACGTCGGACACGACCGAGATCGATTCGCACATCGAGAGCGGTGGAAACGCGGGCATCACGGCCGGCCCATCCCCTCGTCGATCGGGCCTCGCGATTCTCGACCCCGACCGGATCGACCGATGGGCCGACCTTGTTTCGGTACTCGATGAGCCCGGCAAGGCCTGGGTACGGACGGGAAGCGGCAAGCCCCATTACTACGTTCTCTGGGAGCTGGGACTCCCGGCAAAATCCGCTTCAAGGACTCCATCATCGGAGAAATCCAGCGAGGCTCCGAGACCGAAAACGGAGACTCGGACAGCAACAGGTTGTTTGCCCTCCCAGCGTCCATCCATGCGGCAAGCCGTATGAGTGGCTCTCCGGCGTCACGTCGAAGCCGGCATGTGGATCGAGCTTCGCGAGGACGGCGCGTGGATAGAGCGCGAGCCGTTGCCGTGATCCGGCGACTTCGCGAGCTCGTCTCCTGGCTCTTTCGCCGGCGAGCTCGGCCCGCTCCGCGCCGGTGGACAGTTCCGACCACGCACGGATCCGTTTCCTGGTCCGAGCTCACCGAGGACGAGCTTCGTTGCCGCCAGCGCGCTCGAGACCCCGGCGGGAGCCGAGTTGGCTCTCGACGCCGAAAGAGCGCTTGCCGTGGTGGCGCGGCGGCGGGGAGGATTCATTACCGTGAGTCGTGAGCGCCGCTGCCGGGGTTGCTCGGCGCCGCTCCCTCCCGGTTGCGGCAATCAGCGGCGATACTGCGACCCGTGCCGGGTTACTCCCAATGCTACCTATGCGGCCGCTCGCCAGCACCGAAGTCTCGAGGCGCGCACGCTGAAATTTCGGGTTTCGTTGCGGGAGCGCGCCGTCGTCTTTCGTGCGTCTCGCCACCGCGACATGTCGCTCGCCGAGTACCTGCGATCGGTTGTCGTGACCCATGCCGTGCAAACGCTCACGACACCACGAGTCGAGGTGGACGCGTTCCCAAGGCGCGCAGTGACGACGTTTCCCGACCCCTCGCGCTTTTCGCCGTGACAGCAGGCTCCCCACGTTTCAGCTTGTCGGGTTTCAGGGAGGGGTAGGAGTGCGGCCCCCCGTTGCGAATGCGCTCACAGGGGAAATTAGCGCGTTCTTTCCCCCAAGCCTCCCGCTTTTTCACCGCTTTTTGCCGGCGGAGCCCCAAAGCGTTTTTGCGTGACCATCTCGAAATACTTGGGCTACAACACCGCCACGATTCGTTCGCGCAACGTTTTTGATGCGACGAAGCGCCTTGGTAAAGATTTCCCCCATCTCCGTACCCTTGAGCTCCTGACGAGTTAGAAAAAAGACCCGGGCACCGATCGTTCGTATCAAAACCTGCGCCGCCTGGTTGCGCAGTAGATTCTTGTCTTTCGAGAGAGCAATCCACCCGCGCTGAGCTACTAGACGGAGCCATGCGTCATCCGGTGCATCTGTCGGGAGGTGGTCGTCGTGAAGTTCTAGTTTCACACCGGCAGCCTTGAGCGTCCTTGCCGGTTCTATCCTGCCCAAGCAACGGTCGATGAAGAATGGCGGATCTTCAGGCGGCTTTCGACCTGATTTCGCAGCGGATCGCTTCCTCGATTTCCGCGGTTTCGCGGGCATAATTCGCAGCGAGCTCGGCGATAGACTCGCCGGCCTTGTGTCTTTCGGCGATGATGGAGGTTGGTATTCCCGTTCCTCGAAGTGTGGGCCGACCGAAAGATACGGTAGGGTCGACGACTACTAGCATTGGCTGGTCGAGCGCCTCGCCGCGAACGAAGGGATAGAATCTACGCGCAAACCCGTCCGGGCTCCATTCAATGCGCTTCAAGTACGCATCTAGCATTTCCTTCATCGCGAGTTGACCATCCTGCGAAACCACGATAAGGCGATCAAGGTAATGAATGAACAACTCGCATCCGTCGGTCATCATCTTCGCGGCCGCAAGTGGGTGTTGCGTCCCGAACTCGCGTTCGAGGTAAGCAACGGCAACTCGCACTTTGTCGAGACGCACTTTGTGGCGGCGGCGAATCGCGTCGAGAACGTAGGCCTCTACGAGGTTTATGAAGGAAAGGGACGCGACACCCGACCCAGCCGCCTTAATGATCGGCTTGAACCTACGAATACCGTCGCTGGTGTCGTAGCTTCTACCATGGACCCAAGAGCGCAACGTGGTAGGCGGGACTCCAAGGTAGTGAGCCGCGTCTGCGATTGTGTACGCGGGAAGCTCTCGTACGAGTTCGTCTGACGTCGGCTTTTGCGTACGGCGTGGCATTGCCGAGTTCCTAGCTCCTCCCCTCCGGAGGCATTCTACCTTGCTGATTGCGCTGTTGGGAAAATCGTTGGGAGTCGAGCGGTGAAACGTGGGGAAAAGCGGAGAAACCTGGTACGCGCCGAGAGGGGAGCAAACACATCTCATTGAGTGAATTAGTGGCGTTTTCAACAGGTTGCGGCTAGTCCTCGTCCGGGACTTCGAATCTGTAGGCCGTAGGTTCGAGTCCTACCGGGCGCGCCATTTTGCGGGGATTTGGTTCCAGCTTGGTTCCAAATCCCCGCCACGCCCTCGTCCAAGAGATTCGCGAAGCGCTCGCCCTGTCGCGGCATCCAATCCGCGTAATACCTCAGCGTCGTGTCGGGCTTTCGATGCCCGAGCTGCTGCCACCACGTGGTCATGGTCGAGCGTCGAACCGTTCGATGCCAGAGGAGCCAAGGGCTGATGCCCTCGGACAGCATCCACGCCCGACGCCATGCGAGATAACGGCGAAGCGCCGCGAGCAGCAAGGATTCGACTCGCCCCCCCCGCGTTGTCAACAGCTCGACCTCGACCGTCCGAAACAGCGAGCCGCGCAGTTAGACGAGCTCCGTAACCATGACCTCAGCGCTCGCGTCGTTGACCGTTTCGAGCCCATTCCACGGTGCTTTCTCGACCCAACGCAGTCAAACCGGGTGGTATTCTCAATCGATGCGAGAGGCGTGGGCAGCGTTTCTCTCCTGCGACGCGCGGGACATGTGTCGCCTCGGCCCGGCTTTCGGTCGCGTCGCCTTGACGTGGCTCGCGGTCCTCTTTCGCCTCGCGACTCTCTGGCTCGGGCTGGAAGCGGACATCGGGTTCTGGGCAGCACGCGCGAAGAGCGACTTTTGTCTCGGCTTCGGAACGGTACTCTCGCAATCGGAGCGAGTCGCTTATGAGTCGTTTCGGAGCGAAGCCGAGGCGGTTCAGGCCGCTTGGCGTGACGACCGTCTGGACGACGAGCATGCCCGAGCTGAAGTGCGCGGGATCGTTGCTGCCATAGCTCGATGGACCAGCGAACGAGAGTTGCGCAAGGCACTCTTTCTTCGCCACGGGTGGAATCAAATGATCGTGAACCTATCCGACTTCGTTGATTCGGAGTACCAACCGTGTCCGCCATTCGTTCTCTTTTGGGGACGCCAAACGGGTGTGCTGGACCAAGAAGAACGCTACGACGAAGCACTCTTCTTCTGTACGTACCTCCTTTTCGTCTACTGAATCCGGCACCCACTCGGCGGACACTAGTCCAGCGCTCAGGAGCGATCTCGCTTCGATGTTTTGCTGGGTTTTCCCTCGCCAGAGTGAACTGGTATGCTTCCGACTTTGGGTCTCCTTTCGAGGCCTGGGAGGAGCGACGATGAAACCTAGAGCATGGCTCGTGATGTTTGCCCTCACGGCATTTGCAGCCTGCGCTCAACCCACTCCCGAACAGCAGATTCTCGAGGATGTTTCGGCGGCGCTCGGCGGCCGCGAGAGGATCGAAGCCGCCACGACGCTTGCGATCGAAGGCGAGGGAGTGATGGGCAACCTGGGCCAGGACATGACGCCCGAGGCGACGTCGCAGAGCTTCGGGATAAGCGACTACCGGCAAGCGGCCGACCTCACCACGGTTCGTATGCGCGTCGAGCAGACCCGAACGCCCAACTTCGATTATTTTCGGGGCCGGGACCCGATGAAGCAGGTCTTCGGCATCGACGGGGACGTCGCCTACGACGTGGGAGCAGACGGGAATGTGACGCGAGCGCCGAATGCTACGGCGAGCGACCGGCGTGCGGCCTATTTCCACCATCCGCTGACGATCGTTCGCGCGGCTCTCGATCCGACCGCTACCGTGACGAACGTCCGCAGCGCGAACGGAGAGAGCTTGGTGGACATCACCACCGCCGGCGGCTTCGAGGCCACGCTCGCGATCGACGAGACCACCAAGCTTCCGAGCCGGGTGACGTCTCAGGCAAGCCACCCGAACCTCCGTGACGTAACTTACGAGACGAGCTTCGCGGACTACGAAGAGGTGGATGGCCTGAGGCTGCCGACGGGCCTGAGCGTTTCGGTTGACGATCATCAGGTCATCGATCTGCGCCTGACGTCTTCGCGTGTGGATGGAGACGTGGGCGATCTCGCTGCGCCCGAAGCGGCACGATCCGCACAGCCGATCACCGGCCCGCCACCCGCCACCGTGACGGCCGAGGAAGTGGCCGACGGCGTCTGGCTCCTCGCCGGACAGTCGCACCACAGCGTGCTCTTCGAGTTCAGTGACCACCTGATGCTCTTCGAGGCCCCGAACGAAGTCCGGACGCTGGCCGTAATCGCCAAGGCTCGGGAGCTCGTTCCCGACAAGCCCGTGACGCACGTCGTGAGCTCGCACCACCACTTCGATCATTCCGGCGGCGTTCGAGCCGCCATCTCGGAAGGGCTCACCGTCGTGGCGCACGCGGCGAACGCGTCCTTCTACGAGGAGCTAGCGAGACGGCCGAGCACGATCGACCCGGATGCTCTCGCGCGAAATCAGAAAGAGCTGACGCTCGAGACGGTCGAGGACGAGAGGACTTACGAAGACGAGACGATGACGGTGCAGTTGTATCACATCGCCGATAACCCCCATGCCGATACGCTGCTGATGGCCTATCTCCCGCGGCAGCGGCTCCTCATCGAAGCCGATGCGTTCAGCCCGGGGCGGGACTATCAACCGTTCGCGGCCAACCTGCTGCAGAACATCGAGCGGCGCAGTCTCGCGGTCGACCGTATCCTCCCGGTACACGGCGAGGTGGTGGAGTTCGGAGCTCTAGTGAGCGCCGTCCGGGCGATGACAAGCGAGCGGGGTACGCCTCCGTCGTAATTCGGTAAGAGCTTGTCGGCTGACCGGCGTGGTTTGATGCGCCCGGTTTGGTAAGGACAGTCGAGAGTGGACCGAGGGTTGCTCGGGTTTTTCTCGACTGTTGATGCGCAAGTAACTTCGGTTCGCCTTCTCTTCCTTTCGACTTCCGCCCTGCAGGAGAGTGGTTCTTCGCAGGGCGTGTGTCCGCTCGTAACGGGCCCGACAGCCCCCATATAATTCCTGCGAGAGGAGGAACCCTCGTGGCAGAAATCCGCAGCGTTGGCTTCATCGGTCTCGGGATCATGGGAAAGCCCATGGCGAGAAACCTGATCCGGGCCGGGTTCGAGTTGACCGTGCACAACCGGTCGCGCTCGCCCGTCGAAGAGCTCGCTCGCGAAGGTGCCAGAACAAAAGACTCCGCCGCGGCTTGTGCGATGGGCTCGGACGCCATTATTACGATGCTTCCCGACACGGCGGACTCTGAAGAAGTCATCCTGGGAAATGACGGAGTCATCGAGGAGGTGTCGCCGGGAGCCGTCGTCATCGACATGAGCTCGATCGCGCCCGCGATGTCCCGCACGATTGCCCAGGCCTGCGAAAGCCGGGGAGTCGACTTCCTCGACGCGCCCGTCAGCGGCGGAGAGCCCGGTGCGATCGCGGGCGAGCTTGCGATCATGGTCGGAGGAAAACGAGACGTCTTCGACCGCGCCGCGCCGCTGTTCGCCACGCTTGGAAAGAGCCATGTGCTCTGCGGAGGCTACGGGGCGGGGAACGCCACGAAGCTGGCGAATCAGATTGTGGTGGCGGGGAACATCGAGGCCCTCTCGGAAGCCCTCGTGCTGGCGCGGAAAGTCGGACTCGATCCGAAGGTCGTGCTGGACGCTATCCGCGGCGGACTGGCGGGAAGCAAGGTGCTGGAGGCGAAGGGACCCATGATGATCGAAGGGAATTTCGAGCCCGGGTTCCGGATTCGTCTCCACCACAAGGACCTGAACAACGCCCTTCTCACCGGGAAAGACGCAGGAGCTCCTCTTCCGGTCACGGCGCTCGTCCAGCAGATGTTGGGCGCCTTGGTCAATACAAGACGAGGCGAACTGGACCACGCCGCCATCGCGAATTTCATCGAGGATATGGCGGCCACGACGATCAGCGGCAAGTGAGGTTTCCATGGGGACGGGAAAAACCTATTCGGGTTATCAGTCGTTTCAATATCTTCGAGAGGGGGTGGATTACCGGAAGTTCCACCTCGCCTCCGAGCGCGACCGCGTCGCGCCATTCGAGGTGGCGCTGACGCCCGCCCAGGCGGACCGGGCGAGGACCCTCGCTCGCGAGACGGTGATGATCTCGCTTCACGACCACCTCGGCCTTTTCCCCGATCCGGTGTCGGATACGCCCGACCTCATTCGAGAAGGCCGCATGGCAACGGCCTTCGAGGGGCTTTCACGATCGAGCTGGGACTGTGTGTTCGACAACATGATGGATGGCATCTGCCAGATCGAGTCCAAGCGAGGCTGGAAGTGGACCGAGGTGCTACACGACCTGGGGATGAGGCTTTGCGACCTCGCCCACCAGGATTTTCTGATCCATTGCCGATGCGTCGACGATATCCTCACTGCCCATCGCGAAGGGCGCATCGCCTGGGTCGCCTCCGTCGAGGGGGCGGCCCCGATCGAGAACGAGCTCGACCGCGTCGAGATCCTCTATGGTTTCGGTGTACGGGCGATGGGCATCACTTACAGTGAATCGAACGGTCTCGGCTCGGGCCTGAAGGAAGAGCGAGATGGAGGCCTCACGTCGTTCGGGCGGCGGGTGGTGGAGCGGATGAACCAGGTGGGCATGCTCATCGACTGTTCTCACTGCGGAGACGAGACGACTCGCAACGTCATCGAGGCGAGTCGGAAGCCCATCGTGCTCTCTCACATCGGTGCCCGCGCGCTGTGGAACACGAACCGCATGGCTCCGGACGACGTGCTCAAGGCGTGCGCCGACAAGGGCGGCGTCATCGGCATCGAGGCCGCCCCTCACACTACTCTCACTCCCACGCATCCACGTCACAGCATCGAGTCCTATATGGAGCACTTCGAGTACGTGAAGGACCTCGTCGGGATCGACTCCGTCGCCTTCGGCCCCGACACCCTCTACGGGGACCACGTGGGGCTGCATCACGCTTATCAATCTAGCCTTTCCATCCGCGACGCGACACGGGGAAGCGGCGGCAAGAGCCCTGGCTATGAAGAAGTGGAGTACGTCGAGGGGATCGAGAACCCCACCGAGGCGTCCCACAACATCGTACGCTGGCTGGTGAAGCACGACTATACCGACGAGCAGATCGACAAAGTCCTGGGAGCCAACGCGCTCAGGCTTCTCGAAGACGTCTGGGGATAGCGCCTCCGAGCGTCAGATTCCTCGGAGGGAGTCGCGAAGGCCTCGGAGAATGTCCAAGGTCGTCACGATTCCCACGACCCGACTCCCTTCGGTGACGATCAGGCGATGGACTCGGCCTCCGATCATCGTGTCCGCCATCTCCGCGACCGAGGCATTCTGGGGCACCGAAAAGATCACCGAAGTCATGATGTCACGCACGAGTTGATCGCTCTCTTCCTCTACCAGGTACGCGCGCATGTCCTCGCCCTGGAACTCCGCGCTGCCCACGTAGAAATCTGGGGGGACCTCTCGCCGGATTCCGCTCCGGCGCCTCGCACCCTCCCGGGCGACATCGGTTGCCGAGACGACTCCCACCAGCTTACCGGACGAGTCGACCACGGGCGCCCCGGTGATCATGTGCTCGGACAGAAGCGAAACCAGCTCCGACAAGGGGGCATCATCACGAATGGTTACCACGTTGCTGGTCATGACATCCTTTGCCGTCAATTGCTCCACGGGTCTCTCCCTGTTGGCCGCCCCTGTGGGACCTCCATCGGCCCTTCACTCACGGCTCGTTCTCGGGAGTCCCATTCTATCGAGTCCCGATCCCGAGATGGGGAGGACAGTCACTCAAAGACCGCAGCTCGGCTTCGAGCCGGTGCAGCTCGGCCCGGAGCCGGTCGAAGGCGACACGACATCGCTCGGCATCCTCCCCCCGGGCACTCGTCTCGAGGTCGAGCGCTTCACGGGCTGCCCGCTCGGCGGCAAGCGTCAGGAGGGACCCCTTGAGTCGATGGGACAGCCGCTCGATTCTGGAGAACTGTTGCCGGTCCATCTCCGATGCCAGGATTGCCAGGTCTTGGGGAAAATCCGTCAAGAAGCCGCCGACGAGCTCCGAAAGTAGAGACGCGTCTCCCTGCGCTCGCTTCAGCGCGGCGGCGCGATCGAAGATCTCACCCCTGGTTTCTGTCTGGACCGCCCGGACGAGATCCATCTCCTCGAAGGGTTTGGAAAGGAATCCGTCTATACCCGCGGCCCGACACCGGTTCCTGTCCTCCCGCCTCCCGTGAGCGGTCGTGGCAACCAGGGTAAGGTGTTGGCCCGACGCCCGTTCCCGGAGGCGAATTCGGCGCGCGGCGGCAAGCCCGCCCAGCTCGGGCATCTCGAGGTCGAGAACTGCGGCGTCGAAACCGTCGTCCCATGTCATGCGAAGAGCTTCCGCTCCGTTCGTGACCGCCACGGCGTCGGCGCCGTTTTTTTCGAGCGTCCGCACCGTGAGTAATCGGGTTACCGGATCGTCCTCGGCAACGAGTACCCTCAGCCCCTGAAGCGGCAGGGGGTCCAGGGCGGAGGGTGGAACCTCCTCGGTCTTCTGGACCGGCTGGCCTCGGCGAATGATCTCGATCGCTCGGAGAAGCTGTGACGGTGCGACCGGCTTGGACAGCTGGCCGACGATGCCGATGGACCGGAGGATTTCCCGCTCGATGTGCTCTGGCGCCGAGGTCATGAGTACCCCGGGAAGGGCCCTCCGTCCCTGAATTTCCTCGGCAAGGGCGAAGACATCGACTCCCGGCATCTGGGAGTCGATGAGGAAGAACGAGTAGCTGTCCAACGAGAGGGCGGCGAGCGCGGCTTCCGCATGCCCCGTCGCCGTCACTTCGACACCCCACAGCCGGAGCTGCCTCTCGAGCAGGACACGGGTAACCTCACTATCGTCAATCAAAAGCGCACGGATCCCGTCGAGGGAGACGGCGTTTCGCTCTTCTTCGTCGACGTCGCTCGAGACCCGAACGGGAACCTCGACGTGGAACCGGCTTCCCGCTCCCGGCTCGCTCTCGACCCGAATGACGCCCCCCATGTGGTGCATGATCTCGGACGAAATGGCGAGCCCCAATCCGAGGCCGGAGCTCTCGCTCGTTCGCGAGCTCGCCTGGGCAAACGGCTCGAAGATCGACTGGTGTCGCGAACGCGGGATGCCGATACCTGTGTCGCGAACGCAAAAGTGAAGCCACGTCCGGTCTCCGTTTCTTTCGAGCCGGCTCGCTTCGACGACGACCTCTCCCTCGTTGGTATATTTGATGGCGTTCACGATCAAGTTCACCAGCACCTGCTGCAGGCGGATCGCGTCGGCCACGATGACCCCCGGGACTTCGGGCTCGACCCAGTAGGCGAGCTCGAGTCCCTTGCCGTGAGCCTGCGGTGCCAGCGTCTTGACACACTGTCGCATCCAGCGCCTGATGTGAAAGGGCTCCGAATCCAATCGAAGCCCCACGCCGTGGATCCGTGAGTAGTCGAGGATGTCGTTGAGCACCGTCAGGAGCGTCACGCCCGAGCCCCGGATCATTTCGAGGTATTCGCGCTGCTCCGGAGTGGGCTTCATCTGCAGAAGGAGTTGGGACAGACCGAGTATCCCGTTGAGCGGGGTCCGCAGTTCGTGGGTCACGCTGGCGAGACGCTCCACCATGAGCTCGTTCTCGGGTCTTCCGCGTTTGGACATTCTTCCACTACTATTTATCGGCACCGAACGCGGGGACGTTATACCCATCTAACTTGTTGTGCCGTAGCCAGTTCCGATTGCGTTGGCCCGTCCGTGCTATATTTGCCTGAGCTCAAGTCCTAGCGATGGCCGCCATACTCGACCGAGAACAGATCGAGGCCATCCTGCCTCACCGTCACCCTTTTCTTTTCGTGGATCGCGTGACCGAGATCGAGGAAGGGAAACGGATCGTGGGAGAGCTCGACGTCGACGAGACGCTTCGCTACCTCGCCTCCTGGACCCCGCCGGCGCACCTGCCCGTGAGTGTGCTCGCCGAAGCGATGGCTCAAGTCGGCGCCATCCTGGCACTCTACGAGGAGCGGAATCGCGGAAAGCCGATTTACTTCCGCGCCATCGATGAAGCCGAGTTTCCGATGCGGGTGGCGCTGGGCTCCGTCGTGCGCGTCGAGGCCATCGTGCGGAGGATGCGGGCCCGTTTCGGAAGTCTCAGTGTCACCGCCACCGTGAATGGCGCGCTCGTGGGAAGAGGCGTAATGAGCTTTGCTCTCGGTTGATTACCGACCGAACAAGGGCTCGAGCTGCCTCAATACCGCCGCGTCTTCCACGATACCCTCGAACGTCTCGACGTCGATGGTTTGCTGGGCGTCCGAGTAGGCCGTATCCGGGTGCGTATGCACTTCCATCATCAATCCGTGCGCGCCCGCCGCGAGGGCCGCTCGCGCCAGGTGCCGCACTCTCTCGCGCCGACCCACACCGTGTGAGGGGTCTACGATGACGGGAAGGTGCGTCATCATGCGCGCCAGGGGGACGACGTTCAGATCGAGCGTGTTGCGCGAATGGTTGTTGAACGTCCTGACCCCACGCTCGCAGAGGACGACGTGAGGGTTCCCCTGGGCCAGCAAGTATTCTGCCGCCATCAGCCATTCTTCGAGCGTGGCCGAGATGCCTCGCTTCAAGAGCACCGGTCTCTTCAACTCACCCAGCTTCTTGAGGAGCGAGAAATTCTGCATGTTGCGCGCACCAACTTGGAGCATGTCCACGTGCTCGGCCACTTTCTCGGCGAGTGAGGTGTCCATGACCTCGCTCACCACCGGAAGACCCAGCTCGTCGCGAACCAGCTTCAGGGTGAGAAGCCCTTCTTCTCCCAGGCCTTGAAACGCGTACGGACTCGTGCGCGGTTTGTAGGCTCCCGCGCGAAAGATTTGAGCTCCTGAAGCCTGGACGCGCCGGGCGACTTCGAGCGTGCGCGACTCCGTCTCTACGCTGCAAGGCCCGGCGATGAGAGTGGTGGCGCCGCTCCCGATGCGAACGCCCGAGACGTCGACGATCGTGTCCTCGGGATGGACCTCGCGGCTCACGAGCTTGTAAGGCTTGGTGACGGGAATGCACTCGAGAACACCCGGCAGCTGGTTCAAGAAGGCGGCCTCCACCGGTCCGCGGTTCCCGGTAATGCAGATCGCCGTGCGGTTCTCGCCCGGGACGGGAAGAGGCGTGAAGCCCATCCGCCGAATGGCGTCTTCCACGGCATCACACTGTTCTTTCGTGCTGCCCTTACGCATGATGACCAGCATGTTCTTCTTTCCTTCCTGTTTCCGGCGTCGTGAGCGTCCTTAGAGCCTCGGAGAAGGCTTCCACGACCATCCGGTCGCGCCCCGGTTGGTCGTCGGCCCAGACGGCGCCGATCACATTGGCCAAATGACTTCCCACCACGGCGAGACGCGCCCCGGCGCGAAACGCCCTTTCGATCTGTTCTCGTTTCGACAAGCCGAAGCCGAGACACAGGGGATTCGACACCGCATTCGCCACTCGCGCCACCAGCATCTCCACGGCGTCGAATCCTCCGGAACGAACACCGGTGACACCCTGGTGGGCGACGAGATAGACGAAGCTATCGGCGAACCGATCGATCCGCGCGAGTCGTTCCCTCGATGTCAAGGGCCCTACGAGTTGCACGTGTCCGAGACCCGCCTTGCGACAGGCGCGCTTCAGCACGGCGCTCTCCTCGAGCGGAATATCGGGAACGAGGAGCGTGGATGCGCCGGCCAGGGCGACTTCTTCGCAGAAACGATCGAAGCCTCGGGCGTGAACGAGGTTCCCGTACACGAGAAGATTGAGCGGCGTTTCCGGGACGGCGTCGTGCACCCGGCCGAGAAGAGCGATCGCCTGGGTTGTGGACGTTCCCCCGGCCAAAGAGCGGCCGGCGGCGGCCTGAATCGCCGGTCCATCGGCCACGGGATCGCTGTAGGGAAAGCCGAGCTCGATCATATCGGCGCCCGCCCCGACCGCGGCCCGTGCGAGCTCGACCGAGAGCTGCGGGGTCGGATCGCCGATTACGAGAAAGGGGCTTACCCTTGGCGAGGTCTTCAACAGGCGCTTGACGCGGGAGCGAGTCACGAGTCCCCGCGCCTTCCCGCATGGAAGCGGAAATACGTTTCCAGATCCTTGTCACCGCGGCCGCAGAGGTTCATCAAGACGTGTGCGCCCGCGCGAAGCTCGTTCTCGCGAACCGCCTTCAACAGGAAGGCGAGCGCGTGGGCGGGCTCGAACGCGGGGATGATACCCTCGAGCTCGGAGAGCCGCTCGAACGCATCGAGTGCTTCCTCATCGGTCACGGCGACATAGCGCGCCCGCCCGATGTCGCGCAGGTAAGCGTGCTCGGGACCCACCCCCGGGTAGTCGAGTCCCGCGGAAACGCTGTGTGCTTCGAGGATTTGCCCTTCGTCGTCCTGGAGCACGCTCGTACGCGCTCCGTGGAGAAGCCCCGGCCGTCCGGCGACGAGCGTCGCACCGTGCTCGCGCGTTTCGATACCGCGCCCTCCCGGCTCGACGCCAATCAGCTGGACGCCTTCGTCGCGTACGAAAGCGTGAAAGATTCCCATCGCATTGCTTCCGCCCCCGACGCAGGCGACGACGGCATCGGGAAGATTCCGGTAGCGTTTCCGCCACTGCCCCCTGGCCTCCCTCCCGATGATCGCCTGGAAGTCGCGCACGAGTTTCGGAAACGGATGGGGTCCGCAGACCGTGCCCAGCAGGTAGTGCGTCGTCTCCAGGTTCTGCGTCCAGTCGCGAAGCGCTTCGTTGATGGCGTCTTTCAGTGTCCGAGAGCCCGTTCTCACGGAGACTACCGAGGCGCCGCAGAGCTCCATGCGTTTCACGTTCGGCGCCTGCCGCTCGATGTCCTTTTCGCCCATGTAAACGACCGCCTCGAGCCCCAGACGGGCCGCGGCCATCGCCGTGGCGCAGCCGTGCTGACCCGCACCCGTCTCGGCAATGACGCGTTTTTTCCCCATGTATCTCGTCAGCAGCGCTTGGCCGGCCACGTTGTTCGTCTTGTGGGCACCTCCGTGCAAGAGCTCTTCACGCTTCATCACGACCTCGAGCCCGCAGGCCTCGGAGAACGCGGGGGCTTCCATCAAGGGAGTGGGCCGACCCACCCAGTCGGCGAGAAGCCGCGAAAGCTCGCTCTGGAAAGCGCGGCTAGGAACGATTTCCCTGCGAGCGCGCTCGAGCTCGTCGAGCGCGGGCACGAGAAGCTCGGGAACGTAGCGACCTCCATATTCCCCGAAGGCCCCCACTTTGGGCCTGACCTCGGTGCTCATCGAGAGACCTCCTCGAAGAACTCACGCAGCTTGACCTCGTCCTTCACGCCCGGAGCGCTCTCGACACCGGTCGCGAGGTCGATGCCGTAGGGCTTTCGGGTCATGAGCTCCCTGACGTTTCTCGGTCCAATACCGCCGGCGATGAACGTCGCGCGCGGCGCCCGCTCTCCCAGCAGTCCCCAATCGAACGCTCGGCCCGATCCCCCGCCCCCCACATCGAGAACCGCGGGTCTCTCGTCGCTCGGCTCGGGAGCGATCTCGGGTAGAGCGGTGAAGCGCGGGTCGACGCGGTAGACGCGGTAGACACGGAGACCCTCCGACTCGAGGGTGCGGACGACCTCGTCGTCATGGTCGTACAGCTGAACGGCGTCGGCTCGGGTCGTTCGTGCCTCGTCGACGAGGACCGCGAGGGGCACGTCCTTGAAGACGAGGACTCTCTCGGCCGTCCCCGAGACCGCGTCGAAGATTGCCCGAGCTTCCCCTAGGCTCGCGCGGCGAGGCGACGAGGGCGCACGCACTGCGCCGACGTGGGTCGCTCCGAGGCTGACGGCGAGCTTCGCGTCTTCGACGCATCTCAGGCCACAGATCTTCACCAGCGGCGTCATCGGCGCATGGCCTCGATGAGATCTTGGGGGGCGCGGTGTTTCATGAGAGCGGTGCCGACGAGAACCGCGTCGGCGAGACCGTGCAGATTACGCACGTCCCTCTCCGTCGCATAGCCGCTTTCCGCCACCGTGATCCGGTCGGGCGGAACGCGCGCGAGAAGCCTGGGGGCGACGCCGGTGTCGACGTCGAGGGTGTCGAGGTTGCGGTTGTTCACGCCGATGACGACGCCGTCCAGGGAAATGGCGAGCTCGACCTCGGCTTCGTCATGGCATTCCACCAGCGCCGTGAGGCCGCTTTCTTTCGAAGCAAGAACGAGCTCCCGCAGCTGTGCTTTCGAAAGGCAGCGTACGATGAGCAGCACCCCGCTGGCCCCGAGCGAGGCCGCGTGGCCCACCTGAACGGGATCCACGACGAAGTCTTTCATCAGAATCGGGATGGAAACCGCGCGGGCGGCTCGAGCGAGATCCTCGTAGCTGCCGTTGAAGCGTGAGGGCTCGGTCAGAACGCTCACCGCTGCCGCCCCGGCGTCCTCGTAGAGCGCCACCTGTTCCTCCAGGTTCCGCGCGGCGATCTCCCCTTCGCTCGGACTCGCCCGTTTGAACTCGGCGATCACCGAGAGCTCCTCCTTGCCGCGCAGGGCGCTCGCGAGCGGCTCACCGGGCGGCATCACACGGTGCTCCGGAGGTCGCAGCCGCTGCGCGCGCGCGCTCGCTCGCGCGACGAGATCGTCGAGCACTCCCATTTTCAGTGCCGCCCCTCTTCGGTGGCCAGCCGTCGGCTCGTTTCGACATAGCGGGTAAGCACTCTCGCCGCGCCTCCGCTTCTCAAGACGTCGCGCGCGACCTCGAGACCCTCGGTGAGGTCGCGGCTGAGCCCGGCCACGCCGAGAGCGGCCGCGGCATTGAGCGCTACGACGTCGGCGCGCGGGCCCTCCTCCCCTCCCAGGACGCGACTCAGGATCTCGGCGTTGACCGGAGCGTCGCCACCGCGGAGCGCGTCGATGGGCACCTTCTTCAAGCCGAGCTTGTCGGGCTCGAGCGTGAATCGCTCCACCTTCCCATCGTTGACGAAATGGCCCTCGGTCACTCCATGGAGGCCGATTTCGTCGAGCCCCTCGCAATGGATTACGAGCGCGCTTTCCGTCCCCAGTTCCATGAGGGCCTCCGCCATCACTCTAGTCATGGCCGGGTCATAAACGCCCAGGAGCTGTCGTTGGGCGAGCGCCGGGTTTGCGAGCGGACCCAGAAGGTTGAATAAGGTTCGGATGCCGAGTGCCTTTCTCACCGGCGCGACGTTGGCCATCGCCGGGTGGAAAACCGGTGCAAAGAGAAACGCAAAACCGGTCGCGTCGAGACACATCGACGCTTCCTTGGGTCCGAGCGAGAGAGCCGCCCCGCTCGCCTCGAGCACGTCCGCGCTTCCCGCTTTCGAGGAGACGCTCCGATTCCCGTGCTTGGCCACCGCCCCTCCCGCGGCGGAAACGACGAGAGCCGCCGCGGTGGAGATATTGAATGTGGCCGCCCGGTCGCCCCCGGTTCCGCAGGTATCGATGAGGGGCCGCACCTCGGTCTGAACCGCGATGCGGTGTGCTCTCATGGCGCGGGCACAGGCGGCAAGGGTCGCCGCGTCGGGCTCGCGAACCCGCAAAGCGACCAGGAGCCCGGCCGTAAGGGGCTGCGGCACCTCGCCCACCATGATTCGATGAAGCGCCTCCTCGAGCGCTTTCGGCTCCGCGGCATCGCCTCCGAGTAGTTTTTCGATCAGATCCGGTATCATCGCTCCCCTCCTTCAAGAAGAGCTTCGTCGAGAAACCGCCACAGGATCTGACGACCCGAGGGTGTCAGGATCGATTCGGGGTGGAATTGCAGACCGACGCGACACCGCTCGCGGTGCCGGAGGGCCATCACGAGATTCCCGTCCGCCGTGGTGGCGATGACCTTCATGGAATCCGGAACGCGGGAAACCACGAGGCTATGGTAACGGGCGGCATGAAACGAGGGGGCCAAGAGCTCGAACAAGGGCTCGTCCGCGGAGACCACGATGCGCTCGCTTCGGCCGTGGACCGGCGCGGGGGCGGGGTCCACCGTCCCACCCGCGGCCACCGCGAGAGCCTGGTGTCCGAGACAGATTCCGAGAACGGGAACCGTGGGATCGGTCTCGAGCCATCTCAGCATGATGCCGGCGTCTTCGGGTCGGCCGGGGCCGGGCGAGAGCACGACGAGATGGGGTGCCATCTTCACGAGATGACTTTCGAGCTCCTCGAGCGACAGGCTCGTCCGGAGCGTCTCGACCCGAGCCCCTCGCGACCGGAACTCGTCGACGAGGTTGAACACGAAACTGTCGCGATTGTCGAGCACGAGAACGCGGCCGTTCACGCGGCCCTCTCGGCGGCGGCCACAGCGTTGCGGACCGCGCGGGCTTTGTGCTCGGTCTCCCGGAGCTCGCGCTCGGGCAGACTGTCGGCGACGATGCCGGCGCCGGTCCGCGTGTAATAGCGTCCCCGCCCATAGCGCAGCGAGCGGATCGCGATGCAGCTGTCGAAGGTTCCGTCCTGAAGCAGGTAGCCGACCGCGCCGCCGTAGAAGCCCCGGGCATAAGGCTCGGTCTCCCGAATGAGCTCCATCGCGCGGAGCTTGGGAGCCCCGGTCAGAGTCCCCATGTTCGCCGCGGCGCGATAGGCGTGAAGAGCGTCGAGATCCGGGCGAAGTTGACCCTCGACGCCGCTCACCAGGTGCTGAACGTGGCTGTACTTCTCGACGGTGAACGGCGCGGCGACCCGCCTCGTCCCCGGGACCGAGACGCGGGCGACGTCGTTTCGGGCGAGGTCGACCAGCATCGCATGCTCCGCCTGCTCTTTGCGGTCGAGCAGGAGCCCGATGGCGAGCCGCGTGTCCAGTTCTTCGTCAATCGTTCCCTCGTCGTCGAAGCCGCGGGGTGCCGTCCCCGCGATCGGGCGAATCTCGAGCGATCGCCCGGTCAACTTGAGACAGGTCTCGGGAGAAGCCCCGAGAAGCGCGCCGTCTCCGAGGTCCACGTGGAACATGTAGGGCGAAGGGTTCGTCTCCCGGAGGACCTCATAGACGTCGAGCGTCTCGGCTCGGCTCCTCATGGTGAGCCCTCGGGAGAGAACGCCCTGGAAAATGTCGCCGCGGGCGATGTGCCGGAGAAACTTCTCCACCGACGCGAGGAACGTCTCGTCCGAGACGTCGGCTTCGGCTCCCTTCGTTGTCGTGGCTCTTCGACAGGATGAGCGCGAACCCCCTCGTTTCAAGAGTGCTTTCTCGTAGCGTCGATGCCGCTCATCGGCCGCAGCCTGTTCCGAGGGGCCAGTGGCGCGCGTGACGATCCGGACCTCGCCGCTCGCATGATCGAAGAGCACCGTGTCGAGCGCCAGCACGACGTTGACGTCGGGCTCGTGCCAGGGATCCGGCGGACGTTTTGGGAGATCCTCCCAGCAGTCGACGAGCTCGTAAGAGAAGGCTCCGTAAATCCCAGCGGGAATGGCGAGCCCCGGCGGATCGTCTTCGACGAGACCCGCGAGAAACCGCACCGAGTCGAGAACCGACGGCGCTTTGAGCCGCTCCTCGTCCGGCGAAGCCGGGCTCCCCGGGCCCGTGGGGAACGTCATTCTCAGCGAACCCCTCTCCCGAGCGCGCCCATCGCCCAGGGCGTCGAGGAGCGATTCCGCCATCGGAGAAAGTGCACGGTAGGTAGCCTCCGAGCCACGGAGCTCGAGCCGGATGACCCCCTGGGGAACGACCAGGCTCCGGGTCCCTCCGGGGCTCCCGAAGGCGGCGCTCTCCATGAGCGCGCCGCCGTCACCTCGGACCTCGCGAAAGAACTCAAGAGGTCCCCGGGCACGTGCGGCGGGAAGCGCACTCACACGCGACTTGGCGCTGATCCTGAACATCGATCCGCCTTCGAGTCCTCTCGATTATCGAGCTCGGAGGCGGCCTCGCAAGAGAAAAGAGGCAACCTCCAACAGGGCTGCCTCTTTCTTCGCTTCAGTACGAAGGGAAGGGCTCCCCGCTCAGCCGCACCACCACCAGCGGCACGGCACGGCCGAACGGGAGCCATCGAACATGACGTGCCATTTATATCCCCGCGCGGGTTTGAGGTCAACCCGGACGTTTTTCGGCGATAATGGGGCTCCATGAGGACACGACTCGTTCTCACGTGGGTGGCTCTCGGCTCAGCCGTCACCCTCTCGTCGCAGGAACTGTACCGGACGGAAGAGCTCACCATCGCGGGAATCCATTCCGGCCTGGAGTCCGGCCGTTTCACCTGCCGCGAGCTCGTTCAGAAATACCTCGATCGGATCGAGGCTTACGACAAGAAAGGCCCTGCGCTCAACGCCATCGTGACGGTGAATCCGCGAGCGCTCGATCGCGCCGACGAGCTCGATCGTGATTTCGCCCGCGACGGGATCACCCGCCCCCTGCATTGCGTGCCCATGATCGTGAAGGACAACTTCGATACCCACGATCTTCCCACCACTGCTGGCTCGCTCGCGCTCCAAGGCTCCGTGCCTCCCGACGACGCCTTTCAGGTCCGGCGAGTCCGCGAGGCCGGAGCCATCGTGCTGGCCAAATCGAACATGGCCGAGTTCGCTTTCTCACCCTACGAGACCCTCGGCTCGATCGTGCCCGGTCACACGCGAAACCCCTACGCGCTCGATCGCGTTCCCGCGGGATCGAGCGGCGGGACCGCGGCCGCGGTGGCCGCGAGCTTCGGCGCCGTTGGGCTCGGAACCGACACCGGTAACTCCATTCGCGGTCCCTCCTCGCACA
>DASPGQ010000172.1 GCA_035620555.1 Vicinamibacteria bacterium | reverse complement strand
CCATTGCCCGAGAATTGAATACGGACACAGTGCTCGTGGGAACGTTCCATCTCGCCGGCGATCGGATCCTCACGAGTCTTTCGCTGGTCGATGCCAAGAGTGGACTTCTTTCTTGGGCGGAGGAGTTCGAGGCGCCCTTCGAGGACATCTTCCACATGCAGCGCGAGATCGCGGTGCGAGCCGCTACGAGCTTGAAGAGAAGTCTCACCGGCGAAGAAGAAGCGGCACTTATCACGCCGGAATCCCGAAGCGTCGATGCCTATGATCTCTATCTACAAGGCGCTCACCTCACTCAAGAAGGTACTCGAGAAGCGACGGACATTGCTTTCGGGTATTTCAACCAGGCCCTGGAGCTCGATCGAAGCCTGGCGGAGGCTCACGTGGGCCTGGGCGTCGTCAATTACAATCGCTACTATTACGGATGGGGAGGTGGCCTCGACAGCCTCGATCGGGCCGAGGCGAGTTTCCGAAAGGCTCTCGAGCTGAGCCCGACCTCGATGAGGGCCCGAAGAGGGCTCATCAACGTTCACTATCAGCGGGGACACCTCGAAGCCTGCTTGATGGAGGGTCGGGAGGCGGTCCGGCTCGGAAATCCGCACGACGTCGAGACCCTCCTGACTCAGGCGACCGCATATCAGTTGGGAGGTCTCGCGGAAGAAGGCGCGGCACTCTTCCGCGAAGTCCTGGAGATCGACCCGGTGAACCAGGAGGCCCAATGGCGCCTGGTGACGAGCACGTGGCTCGGTGAACGTGAGCTCATCGTTGAAGCCGGGAGATCCTACTTGCGCCGGTTCGGCGACGATCCGGAGATCCATATGTTCGTCGCCTTCGCCCATCACCTCCTTGGCCACACGGAACGGGCACGCGGGCACTACGAGCAAGCCGTCGGATTGCCTGCGCGCGGCGATTCCACGGCCGAGGCTACCGCCGAACCGGCAGCGCTTTTTTTTGGCGGCCTTCTCTACGAACAGCTCGGTGAGCCCGACCGCGCGACAGAGCTCTGGCAGCTCGGCGTCGATATCTACCGCCCTCGTCTCGAAGAGTCTCCGGACAATAGAAGGTTCGGCCTGATCCTGGCGGGCTTCTACGGCCTCCTGGGTGATCGTGGCTCGATGCGGGCGATCGAAGAACGCACGCTCGGAGGAGCGGACTGGATCTCCTGGGAAGTACACTGGCTGGCCTTGGTCCACGCACTACGAGGCGAGCCCGACCTTGCCATCGAGCTCCTTCACCGCGCCCTGAAGCTGGGCTTGGTCGACTCTTCACGCGTCCCGGCCTGGGAAGTCTATTTTCGGGTGGCCGATGTCCCGATGCCGGAGAACGAGGCCTTCACCCGTTTCGTGGGAGAGTATCGAGCGGAAGCTCGGCGCCTGCGAGAAACTTACTGACATGACGGGCTCGACGTTTTCTCGCTACGAGATCGCCGAGAAGCTCGGCAAAGGGGGTATGGGAGAAGTCTTCCTCGCGCGTGATCCGTCCCTCGATCGCCGCGTCGCCCTGAAGCTCCTCCCCGAAGACCTCCGGCACGACGAGACCGCCAAGAAGCGCTTTCGATTGACGGCACCTGATCTGAAATCGGAGGGAATGGACGAGCTATTTGCAGAATACGAAGAGAAAGAGCGACGCCTCCGGGAGATCTATTGAGCCCCGGATGAGCCTTTTGACGCCTATACTCTGAGACCGGGTCGAGATGATGATGTGGATGACGACTGTCTTCTTGGTGACAGTGCAGCTCCTGCAACCGGATGACGCGCGCGAATCCTTCGAGGTCTGGCTCTGCCCTCTCCATCGAGACGAGCAGGCCGTTGGACCGGCAGCGTGCCCGATCTGTGAGCGGCCCATGGTCAAGCGACTGCTGGTCAGCAGCTATTCCTGTCCCATGCACCCGCATATCGATCGGGAGGAGCCCGGTACGTGCAACATCTGCTACATGGATCTCGTCGCCATGACGCGGGAGCTCCAGTGGTACTGCCCCGACGATCCTCGAGAAGTCAGCGCCGTTCCGGGAAGCGTCTGCTCGAAAAGCGGGGACGCGATGGCCCTCCGAACCATCCCCATGGCCCACGGCGACCACAATCCGCGCCACGGCGGCATCTTGTTCATGGCCCCAGACCGCTACCACCACCTCGAGGGCGTCCTCTCCCCGGAAGGCGCCTTTCGGCTCTATTTCTACGACGATTTCACCGAGCCCATGGACGCGAGCGACTTTCACGCCCGGATCGGTGCAGAGACGCTGAGG
>DASPGQ010000171.1 GCA_035620555.1 Vicinamibacteria bacterium | reverse complement strand
GGGAGGAAGGCCGGCGGCGCTCGCTTCCCTCTTCGGCGTCGGCTTCCGGAACGTCCGCGTGCTTTGCCCCGGCGCGTACTCGAAGAGAGACGTCGGCTGAGACACGAGCCAGTCATGGTCGTCGTCGAAGAACAGGCTTCGCGCGAACTCGGCGAGACTGGCTTCGAGCCTCGAGCCCGAGGCGCCGATGGCCGTCACCGCATCGATATCGTCCGCGGAGTTCCCGTTGAAGTTGCCGAAAAGACCCGAGAGCGTTCCTCGACGGGTCACAGCGGGCCTCAGGAAGGTATTGATGTGCCCCTTGCCGATACTGATGGACAGGCTCGAGCCGTCTCTCCAGACGATCTCGTGCCCTTGGTGCGACCGCTCGACCCGCCCCCCTTCGGGCAGATCGAGGCCATCGCCGGGCAAGAGCGTCACCGGCTGCTCTTGGACGGAAAGCATCGGCTCCCGCCCCAGCGCGACCGAGACGCGACTCGTGTCGACCAACGCGGCCACCGCGGTGAGAATCGACACGTAGCTCGCAAAGCCCGTCGACTCGAGGCGGAGCTGCACTTCGAAATCCCCGACCGTTGCTCGACTCGCGACGAACTCGCCGCCGGCCTGGAAGTCGTAGTTCGCGCCGTCCAAGGTCTGGACATGGATGTCACCCCACGCTCGCCCCTCCTCCGCACGGACAGGGCCGACGGCGCTGACGAGCGCGAGCAGAGGAACTGCAGTGTATACGAGGCGTTGTTTCATCGTCATGCTTGAGGCAAGCAGCAAGAACCGTGCCGCGGCTCAATTGCCCGTTTCGAGCGGCAGGACGGGACGGGGTGCTGCCGTAGCAGGGTGATGAAAACTCAGCCCACCCTGCGCGAGCGGAGCGTTCGACTTCGCCAAGGCTTCGTCGGAACCTCGCCGAAGCCCGAAGGGCGCAGGCGGGAGCCCGGCGCGCTTGCCGCGCCGTAAGCAGGCCGAGCCGTGGCGGCTCGATCGATCACGGGTCCCGCCACGGCATTGAACACTCTAGAGTGTCCCCTCCAGCGGGCGGGACGGCCTCCCCCGCGGACGGTTCACACGGTCTTGTTCGTCGAGTCGGGATGGCGCTCGGTGGTTCCCGACCTGCGACCCGCGTGCGTGGAATTTTGCGGAGGAGTTCCTCGACGATCCCGTCGTTGGGCTTCACATTGCGCAGAGCGCGAATCGTGAGACCTACGACATTCTTGTTCTACGGACCGTATGCCCGACGAACTACAAGACATCTCGGTACGATACATGCCGCAGACGAAGACAACGAGCTCGAGGGAGCCGGGTGTCGGAAGAATGAGGCTGCGCGGAAGGGATTTCGCCTACACTTCTGGACGAGGCGGGTGCACTCAGCGGCCGATCAATCGTTCTCTTCTCAGCAACCAGTTTTTGTCGTACGATTCTCTTTACTGCAAAGGTCCTTTCGTCGTGCTTCCTTGGAATGTTCGACAACCCATGAAACACTGGGCTTTTCGAGTTTCTTCCTCTTGGAAGCACTTCAAGAAGATCTGCGAGTATGCGGCGCGAAGCCTCAGGGCTCACGGGTTCACCGACATCGTGTTCATCGGCCTCGCCGCTTTTTGCCTTCGCCCCGCAACAGGTCCGACGCGAGCAACGAGTGCCCCGAGGTGGGTTCGAGCGAAGCGGTGTGAGCGGAAACCCCACGCGCGCCTCGGCCGCCTACGGTGAAAGGGTATCGACCTGAAAGTTGAAGCGACGCTCCGTCGACTGAGGGAGCTCACGGACGCGCGTTGAAAGAGCTCTTCGCCACCGTCCAGAAACGCTGTCCCCCGGAGGCATGGTCTCGCGGGGTGGCGCTGGCCCGGAGCCACGCCGTAACGGTCGAGTCCGATGAAGAGGACGAGGTCGTCGCGCGCGTGCGTGTCATGGGCGGTGCCGTCGCTCCGACCGTCTCGCTCTATCCCGAGGAGCTAGCATGGGAATGCGACTGCCAAGGCCCCCTCGACGCGTGCGAGCACGTCGCGGCCGTCATCATAGCGAAACGGCTGGGGACGATTGGCTCTTCTCAGTCCCGACCCGTTCTCTACCGCTTGTCGCGCCGCCGAGGAGGTCTCTTCGTCGAGCGCGGCGTCGAGGAAGAGGGATCGTTCGTTCCCATCGAGCATTCCCTAGAGGCCATCGCCTCGGGGACGTTCCATGGACCTCTCTTCGACGCGAAGCCGGCGGATCTCGAGGTGGACCGGGCGCTTCGGGGACGGTTCAGCGGACTTCTCGAGCGCGGTGCGATCGAGCGCGTCTTTCGTGCCCTTGCCGGGTCGAAGCACGTTTCGTTCGACGGGACGCCCGTCGACGTCTCGGGGGCTCCGATCGTGTCGCCGGTGCTCGTCGAGGACGCGGGTGAAGGATTTCGGCTGCGGATGGATGAGGCGACGGGTGAGCCCTTTGTGCTCCACAACGGCTGTCTTCATCCGACGAAGGATCCCGCGCTCTCGGGACGCGAGCGCGAGGAGCTGACGCGCGGTCGCTTTTTCGGGCCTGACGAAGTGGCGACGCTCGCGGGAGAGGTGCTCCCCTCCTTGAAGAAGCGAACAGCCGTGGATATCCGCACCCATCGCCTTCCGAAGGCGGCGAAATCTCCGCCTCGCCTCACGTTTCTTTTGCAGCGCAACGGCGACCAACTCTACGTTCTTCCCCGAATCCGATACGCGGAGCCGGTGCCGCTTCGCGATTTCGACGCCGAGCGGCGTTTGCAGGATGAGCTCGCGCGCCGATACGGCTTGGCGCTCGATTGCGGGCAGGAGCTTTCGACTGAGGCCGCCATCGAGTTCGTTTCCGACCTCGAGGGCGTCGAGGTGGAAGGGGACGGCCTCGAAGCCTTCCGACTCCACGGCACCCTGACGCCGAGCGTGCACGTGGGTGATCGAAGCCTCGGCGTCGATTTCGAGGTCCCCGGCCGATCGGCGGATCCCAAAGCCGTCCTTCGCGCCTGGCAAGAGGGGCTGTCGCGAGTCGCCTTGACGACCGGGGGCTTTGCTCGCCTTCCGGAGGACTGGCTGGACCGATGCGGCGACCATCTCGCCGATCTCCTCGCGGCACGCGCCGAGGATGGAACGCTTCCCGCCGCGTCGATGCCCGACTTGACGCGGCTGTGCGCAGCGCTGGAGATGCCGCCGCCGCGGCAGGTCGAGATGGAGACCGTCGGGGCCATTCCCCGAGAGCTCGAACCGAGGCTTCGAGATTACCAGCGACGCGGCGTCGAGTGGCTGCTCGTCCTGAGGGCGGGAGGTCTCGGCGCGCTCTTGGCGGACGATATGGGCCTGGGCAAGACCGTGCAGGCGCTCGGAGCGCTTCGGGGTCGAAGCCTCGTTGTTGCACCGACCAGCGTCCTCGCGAACTGGATTTCCGAAGCCCGTCGGTTTCGTCCGGATCTCTCCCTCCGCCTGTATCACGGCGCCGACCGGCGACTCGACGAAGCGGCCGACCTGACGGTGACGAGCCACGCGCTCCTGAGGCTGGATCGCGACCGACTCGAGGCCGTTTCCTGGGATGTCGTGGTCCTCGACGAGTCCCAGGCGATCAGAAATCCTGAAACGGACCTCGCCCGTGCGGCCTTCTCGCTTCGTGCTCGCTTCCGGGTCGGCCTCACGGGAACACCCATCGAGAACCGCCCCTTGGACCTGTGGAGTCAATCTCATTTCTTGAATCCGGGTTTCCTAGGCTCACGGGAGGATTTCGAGCGGCGGTACCTCCGCCCGTTGGAGCGCGGCGAAGCGGAGCCGCTCCGACGACTCAGAGAGCGGATCCGCCCCTTCGTGCTGCGGCGTCTCAAGGCGGAGGTCGCGCCCGAGCTCCCGCCGCGCACGGAGGTCACGCTCCGCGCTCAGCTGTCCGACCGCGAGCGGGCGATCTACGACGCCATACGCCTCGCCGTCCGCAGAGACGTCGTCGCCCGGCTCGGGGAGCCGGGAGGCGTGCTGACCGCGCTCGTAGCCCTCCTGCGTCTGCGGCAAGCGGCCTGTCACCCCGCCTTGGTTCCTGGACAGACGGCCGAGAGCTCGTCGAAGACCGAGCTACTGATGGACGCGCTCGGGACCGCGACGGACGAGGGGCACAAATCCCTGGTCTTCTCCCAATGGACGCGCATGCTGGATCTTCTGGAGACACCGCTGAGGGCGAGGGGGATCGGCTTCGTCAGGCTCGACGGCTCCACGCGCGGGCGTGCGGCGGTCGTGGAGCGATTTGAAAACGACGAGGACGCTTCCGTATTCCTCGTCTCCCTCAAGGCCGGCGGCACGGGGCTGAATCTGACGGCCGCCGACCACGTGTTCCTGTTCGATCCATGGTGGAACCCGGCGGTCGAAGAGCAGGCCTTCGATCGCGCCCATCGCATCGGCCAGGACAAGCCCGTCTTCGTTCACCGGCTCGTCGCCGAGAACACCGTCGAGGAGAAGATCCTGACGCTGCAGCAGGACAAGCAGGCCCTGGCGGCCATGGCGACGGGCGGGACGAGCTCGCCCATCACCCGCGACGAGCTCCTGCAGCTACTGGAATAGGAAGCCGGTGACACGGCCAGCTCCTCGAGCTCTCGAGAATTTACCGCGACGTCTCTCGGGAAGGCTCCTCGTCGACGAACTCACCCCCATCGAAATGACCCACGAGCTTACGACCGTCCGGCCAAACTTGTGCAACGCTGGCGGCTCGGCCGGGAACGGCTTCGTACACCTGACGCTCAACAAAACTACTCCGTCCGGACGGAGCACTCTGACGACGGTCCCGATCCGGGCCGAATCCTTCATTTTGGAAGCCCCACCTCTTGAGCTCCTAAGAAACTGACGCCTGAAGGAGCTCTCCGGACTGCATGTCCAAGAGTGCGAATCCTAGGTCGGCAGCGCGTTGAGTGAGACGACGAAGGATTCTTTGGCGGTCGTGGGCATTGTAGGCTGCGGCACCTGGGTCTGTGTAGACGAGGCCGTGCTTGAGGCTTCGATAGACGATGATGGCGAGCTTTCGTGCGGTCGCGGTGACGGCCTTGGCTTTACCAACGCGATAAGCGAGGCGACGGTAGTAAGCCCCGAGAGCGGTCTGAGTTCTGCCGAGACTCATGGCGGCCATGCGAAGGATGGAAGCGGCGCGGTTTGCGGAAGGCTGGGTTCGGGAGTTGAGAAGGCGTCCTCCTGAGAGTTTGTTTTGAGGTGCGAGGGTGAGCCAGGAGGTGAAGTGTTTTTCCGTTGGCCAACGGTTCATGTCGGTTCCGATCTCGGAGATAAGGCGCAAGGCGGTGTAGGGTCTGATGGCATCGATCTGGGAGAGGTCGACGCCGCCGGCGATTTGATGGAGGAGGGGACGGATCTCGAAACGGGGTTCGTTGTCCCGAGGCTTGCGCATGTTTCGAGGAGGGGGCAAAGGAGCCTTCTGGGTGGAACGAGCGGCCATGAGATTCAGTTGGGCCTCGATGGCTGAGTCACAGGCCTTGATCTGAAGCTGAATCGTGTCGAAGAGTTCGAGGTTCTGGCGAAGAGCGAAGAGGTGCTCGAGAAGGTAATTGCCTGTAAGGGCAGCGGCGATCTCCGCTTCAGAAGCGCGGCAGCGATGGTCACGATGCTTGGCAAGCAATCTGGGGTTGGTTCGTCCCGCAACGATGTCGCGAAGGATTCGCAAGCCTGTGACGCCAGTGATGTCGCTGACGACGAGGTGAAGCTGGACGTTCATTTGGACTAGGGCTTTTTGCATACGCTGAATATGGGTTGCTGCGCTTTGGACGAGAGTCTCTCGGTGGCGGAGGTAGCAGCGGAGAGTAGCGATGGCCGCCACCGGGCGGAAACTGCCGCGAAGCAGTCCCACACTATGCAGTTCCCTGAGCCATTCGCAGTCCGAGACATCGCTCTTGCGCCCAGGAACGTTTTTGACGTGGCGGGCGTTGACCAAAACAACTTCGAAACCGCGGGCTTCGAGGATCTCGTAAATCGGAATCCAGTAGACTCCCGTGGACTCCATCGCAACGCTGGTGACACCGCACGATGAAAGCCAGTCGGCGAGTCGATAGAGATCGGCAGTAAAGGTTTTGAACGACTGGACGGGTGTGGGGTCGCGGTCCGGTGGTACGGCGACGTAATGTTCAGCGGAGCCGCAGTCGATCCCGGCGACGTTCGGGTTGATCCTCTTCAGCAAGGACACGGGGGTTTTCTTCTTGGGCTTTTCACGCTTGTGTTGCATTGGGATGCTCCTTCATACTTCCGAAGGCATCCGGGAGCAGGGATGCGGCATTGTTCCAATCTCCTAAACGGGATCACGCTCGCGCGTGTCACCATTGACGATGCCGAAGCATCCCCGGGCCACGCTAACAAACGGGCTTGCCGCTCCAGTGGCGTTTCGGCCTCGGCTCTCGGATGCTCCCAGCATTCTATGAACGTCGAGAGCACACGCAAGCGCACTACAGTTTCTGACCCGATGGGTCGAGAACCCTTCGCGTGGGCCGCTAACGAGCGGTTGGAGTGGACGTGGCCGTCTTCCGGAACGACGGAGTTAGAATGATCGCCATCACCTTCGTTGAGTTTCGTGGTTTGCTCAAGGCTGGCCACGCCACTCAACCGCGGTGTTCGACGGACGAGGACAATGTCATCAGCGAGTTGATGCCCGCGACGACACGGCGTTTTCGTCAGTTTTGATGAGCAAACACGGTTTTGCGGCAGGAGGGCCGACGATGGTGAGACTAATATCGTGGGCTGTGGCCGGGGCCCTTGCGCTAGTTGTCGACGTCCAGAGTATCGTTGCGCATTCACCGGCAGCGACTCCAACTTCTCCTCCGATTCCCCTTGATCGCGCGGTCGGGATTGCCCTCAACGGGCTGACCG
>DASPGQ010000170.1 GCA_035620555.1 Vicinamibacteria bacterium | reverse complement strand
GACGTCCGTCGGGGAGAACCACGGTGACTCCGGTGCGAACGTCTTCGCCGGTGATGAGTGTCGTGTGACCCACTTCGACGCCGGCGACGTCGGTGATGGCATTGAGCTCGCCCGGAGAGCCTTCGAAGGGCACTCCGAGATCGCGGGCACGGGTTTGACCGAGCGCCAACGAATCGAGCGAGGCAATGACGATGAGCGAGACGATGAGATTCCTCATGATTGGCGGAGCCTAAACCGCGCCCAATGACCCGTCAATTCGACCGGCCTTCGAGAACAGGGGGTTCAACACTCTTGCCGTGTTGATAGCCGCCTCAGGCGCGCCGATCCCAGCTCTCCCCCACCACCGCCAAAGCAGCGGTGATGAGCGCGTCGTCGAGGTACGAGCCTCCATCGCGAAGAGCGCGGAGAAGCTCCGCTGCGGATGCGATGTGCCCAACCCTCTTGCTCTTCAGGATCAGGCCGAGGGTTCCCACGACCGGCACTCCCAACGTCTTGGCGCAGCTCCGGCCGCGGGCGTCGTCGAGAACGGCGACCGCCCCTGGCCGTGACAGAGCCACGGCAAGAACCTCACTTTCGCCGGCGCCAAGGCTCCATTCAGTGATCTCGAGGGGGATTCGCTCAGCCCGCGCCCGCTGACCCCAGCCGGATTCAATTGCTTTTCTGGCGGGGTCGCCAACGCGCCCGGCCACAAGCTCCCCGACCACAGACTCGGGAACGACCACGGCGCTCGCGAGCTTCTCCAACAGGTCGATTCGCCCAATCTTCGCAAGCGCAATCAGGGGCGATGCGTTGACGACAAGAACTTCACTCACCCGAGCGCTTCTTGGATGAGCTCGTCGGCGGTGTACTGAAACGGAGAAACCTGGAGCCGCCCCAGCGCTTCGAGGAACTCACTTCGGGACAGACCCGCGATCTCGGCGGCCCTGGCCTGGGACAAGCGCCGCAATTCGTACCACTTGACAGCGGCAGCGAGGCGAAGCTCGCGGGGGAAGCTCTCAGGAGACTCGTTGAGGGAGGCGAGCGCGCCCTCAGGAACCTCAATCTTGATCTCGATCAAGGGGCGTCCTTTCTTGCATCGGTCCTATTCCCCATTTTAGCAATTGGTTCGGGTCGGTACCTCAATTTGACGCCGGTCAGTCACCGTGAAGTGTTTTCCAAAGGACCAGATGGCGTCTATCGTCCTGCACGGACTGCGAAGCCTCCCTGTCGAAAAGAAACGCTTGGCGGCTCCAGAGCTCCTGGCCTATACTACGCCTTCGCATGCTCGGCCTCGACACCTACCCCGCGCGCTCCGAAGCGACGCCTCACCTGACGACCCGCATGTGGACTTGCATCATGCGCAGGTGGGGCCCGTCTCCATAGCTTACCGGTAGGAACGGAGCCCCGCACCCTGAAGGGTGTCGGGGCTTTTTTGATTTTGGGAGGTACCGTGAAGACTTCTGACCGTGTCCATCGCCATCGACCCGTTGCCGTGGAACGCCCCATTGGCGGAATGCCCGAACGCGAGATGATGACTGCCGCAACCCGGAAACTTCATGAAGCGGTGGACGCGCGCATTCGGCGCCATCGTTGTGCGTTCCTCCACCCCCACGGCGAGAGCGTCCCGACCGACCTTCTCGGCTCTCAGACGATGGTCGACTGGCAGGAGGAAAAGGCGCGCCGGAGCTTCCTCGGTGAGGCGTGCTGGTCCAGCCTGCCTCCGGTCTATGCCCGCTATGGCTCGAGGAGCTCACAGCGTCTTCTGGCAAGAGTGAAGAATCTCGAGAACGCGACCTCGGTCGTGCTCACCGACTCGGGCATGCAGGCTTGCGCGCTCTTGATGGACGTCCTCTTCGAGCCGCACACCGAGGCGGTCGTCGCCCGTGGCAGTTACAACAAGACGAAAACCTATCTGAAACGCCTCGCGGAGCGACAGGGGGGCCAGGTTAGGCTCGTCGAAGAGGCGTCTCAATTGGAGCTAGAGCGCGCCCTCACGGACAAAACTCGCATCGTCTTCGTGGAGACCTACTCGAACCCACTGATGCGGGCGGTCGACGTTCCCGGTCTGGTCGAGCGGATCGCGGGCGCGCGAAAGGGCAACCCCGGGCTACATCTCATTGTCGACAATACCATCGCGACACCGTGGGGGACGAAGGCGCCATTGCTGGACTGGGGCGTCGATTTCGTGGTGGCCAGCGGAACCAAGGCCCTCGACGGACGGGATCGCAACCTATGGGGGTACATCGCGTCCCATCGAGCTCGAGAGATGAACGACGTCATGGACCTTCAGGCCATGAGAGGGGGCATCCTGGACTGGCGTCGCGCTGAAGACATCGAAAGCGAACTCGACGAGGCGCGAGGGCGTTTCGAACGACGCTGCGAAGCGGCGACCGAGGTGGCCGCCTTTCTCGAGCGGCATCCGCAGGTGAGCGAAGTCCACCACCCCTCGCTTCCCAACCACCGCGACGCCGCCATCGTGCGACGCGACTATCGCCTCCCCGGCTCTCTGGTGAGCTTTCGCCTGCACGATGCCGACGAGAGCTCGACGCGCCATTTCTGCGACGTCCTGGCCATGACCCGTGTCCCGCGCTACGCCCTGAGCTTCGATGGTCTCGTCACCAAGGTCAACCACCACCGCACGGTGTCCGAGTACTTCACGCCCGAGAAGGAGGTGAGAGACATGGGCGTGGATCGACTGGTGCGGCTCGGCATCGGCCTCGAAGCGACGGACGACCTCATCGACTGCCTCGAGTGGGCACTGCTGAACTTCAGGCAGATTAGCGCCGAGCGAGTCGCCAGTTTTCAAAGCGAGCGCCGGCGCGAGCTTCGGCTTATCGACCGCGAAGGAGAAGAAGACCCATGACAGACCGGAAGAAAGTCACGCTACCGGCTTTGAGAAGGAAGATGGCTGCGGGAACGCCGCTCACCATGATCACCTGTTACGACTATTCGATGGCCCATCTCGTCGAAGAGGCCGGCGTCGACATGGTGCTGGTCGGCGATAGCCTGGGCATGACGATGCTCGGCTATCCCAGCACGCTTCCGGTGACGATGGAAGACATGATCCGTCACGGCGCCGCCGTTCACCGTGGTTCCCCCACCTCCTGGCTCGTGATCGACATGCCCTATATGAGCTATCAGCCTTCGAACGAGAAAGCGATCGAGAGCGCGGGACGCCTTATCGCCGAGACGGGAGCGGACGCGGTGAAGCTCGAGGGCGGGCGCGAGATGGCCGACAGGATCCAGTCGATCGAACGGGCCGGCATCCCGGTAATGGCTCACCTGGGTCTGACCCCTCAGAGCGCGTCGGCCCTGGGCGGTTTCCGATTGCAGGGTAAGACGGCGGACGCGGCGATTCGCATCGTCGAGGATGCCAGCATCGTCGAACAGGCGGGAGCCTTCTCGATTCTGATGGAGCTCGTGCCCGATCGGATCTGCCGGATGGTGACCGAGCGCGCTTCCGTACCCATCATCGGCCTCGGAAGCGGCCCGCATGCCCACGGACAGTTGTTGATCTTCCACGACGTTCTTGGGCTCTACCCGGACTTCGCCCCTCGCATGGCGAAGGTCTACGCCGATGCGGGACGCCTCATCCGGGAGGGCCTCGAGGACTACGTTCGCGAAGTGACGCAGCATGAGTTTCCTCGCAACGAGAACACGTTCGGAATCGAGGAACGGGAGCTCGAGGCAGTCCAGAGGGCACTCATGGCCGGGACATTGACGTCATGAGGGAGCGCGCGAGAGCT
This sequence comes from Vicinamibacteria bacterium, assembly GCA_035620555.1. Taxonomy (NCBI): domain Bacteria; kingdom Pseudomonadati; phylum Acidobacteriota; class Vicinamibacteria; species Vicinamibacteria bacterium. The sequence continues at coordinate 6,077 of DASPGQ010000170.1, read as the reverse complement.
TGCTTACCTCGAGCATCGCCCATAACATCATCGGCCAAGAGGGTGGATACCATGTGGCCACGTGTTGCGTCTTCGATCGCGGCAGTAATCGCCGTGACGCCGCTTCTCTTCGCCCAGCAGGAGCTCACATCCGAAACGCTCTTGGGGCTCAGCTTCCGGAACATCGGACCGGCGAATATGAGCGGCCGCTTCGTCGACATTGCCGTCGTGGAGAAGGATCCTTACGTCTTCTATGCCGCCTCCGCGACCGGCGGCGTCTTCAAGACGAGCAACAACGGGGTCACGTTCGAGCCGGTCTTCGAGAACGAGGGCACCCACTCGGTGGGCGCCATCGCCCTTCACCAGGCGAATCCCGACATCGTCTGGGTGGGCACGGGAGAGCGCGCGAACCGTCAGAGCTCGTCGTGGGGCGACGGCGTCTACAAATCGACCGATGCGGGCGAGAGCTGGACCAACATGGGGCTTCAAGACTCGCACCACATCGGGCGGATCGTCTTGCACCCGACGGATGAAAACGTCGTCTACGTCGCGGCGATGGGCCACCTGTGGGGGAACAACGAAGAGCGAGGGCTGTACAAATCCGTGGACGGCGGGCTCAGCTGGAGCAAGATCCTCTACATCGACGACATGACGGGTGTCGTCGACGTTGCCCTGGATCCGGACGACCCCGACATGCTGTACGCCGCCGCTTACCAGCGACAGAGAAAGCCTTTCGGCTTTCACGGAGGCGGTCCGGGAAGCGGCCTCTACAAGTCGACCGACGCGGGAAGGGGCTGGAAAGAGCTGCGCAACGGCCTGCCCGATGGCGACTACGGGCGGATCGGGATCTCCGTTTACCGGAAAGACCCGCGCATCGTCTACGTCTGCATCGAGCAGGGATTGCGATACACGGCTTCGACGTCCTACGAAGAGCGGCTCGCCGGAATCTACCGGTCCGAGGACCGTGGCGAAAGCTTCGTGCACATGAGCGATTGGAATCCGCGCCCCATGTACGCGAGCCAGATCCTCGTGGATCCCAGTGACGACCAGCGAATCTACATGGAGAACGCCTTCAGCTTTTCCGACGACGGCGGAAAGACGTTCACCGTTCCGAAGCAGTCGGTTCACTCCGACGACCGCTACGTCTGGGTAAACCCGAAGGACTCGCGGCATCTCATCAAGGCCAGCGACGGCGCCCTCGCGATCTCGTACGACCGCGGCAAGACCTGGCTGTTCGTTGCCTCCCTTCCCGTCAGCCAGTACTACCGGGTGCGCGTGGACATGCAAAGGCCTTTCAACGTCTACGGAGGTCTCCAGGACAATGGCAGCTGGAGAGGTCCGAGCGCCACCTATCGTTCCGAGGGAATCCTGAACGAGGACTGGATCCGCATCGGCGGGGGCGACGGATTTCTCAACGAGGTCGATCCCTCCGAGCCGCACATGGTCTACGCGGAGTCCCAGTATCTGGGGCTCACCCGGGTCGACCTGCGCATCAACGAGAAGCAGCAGATTCGCCCGGGCAACACGACCGGGTGGATCGAATCGCGACGGAACTGGGATGTTTGGGGAACGGGTGAGGATTTTCCGTTTCTCGGGGAGGAGTTGACCCCTGCCAACTGGGACGGTCCGTTCCTCGTCTCACCCCACAATTCCTCGACGGTTTACGCGGGGACGAACGAGCTGTGGAAGACGACGAACCAAGGCCAGTCCTGGGTGTCGCTCGGGAATTTCACCACCGGCACCGTCCGCAGCGAGCTCACCATCATGGGCCAGACACCCACCGAACGGACTTCGTCCCTCGACGACGGCATCCCCTTCTATCCGACGACTACCGCCATTGCCGAATCCCCGTTGCGAGAGGGCCTCCTCTACGTGGGGACGGATGATGGCAACCTGGCGCGGTCCCGAGACGGAGGCGTGAGCTGGGAGACAATCGGCGATCGTTTGCCCGGCGTTCCGCCGAACGCCTGGCTCTCGGGAATCGAGCCCTCTCGCTTCGAGGAGGAGACCGTGTACGTCGTCGTCAACAACTATCGAAACGACGACTACCGCAACTTCCTCTACAAGTCGACCGACGCGGGAAGGAGCTGGAGCTCGATCGTGGCCGATCTACCGGCGGACCGAGTGCTTCGCACCGTGCGCGAAGACCCGCGAAATCCAGACGTACTGTACCTCGGCGCCGAGATCGGGCTCTTCGTGACGATCGACGGAGGAGGGCACTGGGTCGAGCTCAGGAACAATCTTCCGACCCTCGCCCACAACGATCTCGTCGTGCACGCCAGAGACAACGATCTCGTGCTTGGCACCCATGGGCGGGGCATATGGATCCTCGATAATGTCAACGCGCTCCAGGAATTGAATTCCGAAGTCCTGGCTTCCGAGGCACATCTGTTCACCATCGAGCCGGCGGAGATGATCCGCTACGTGCGCGAGAAGGCGGAGTCGGGAGATATGGTCTTCGAAGGAGAGAACCCACCCGCCGGGGCGATCATCGACTACTACCTGGCACGCAAGGTTCCGGAAGATGCGATATCCCTCGCGGTCATCGACGCCGATGAGCACGAGGTTCGCCGTCTCGAAACGAAGGCGAACGCCGGCATCAACCGGGTCATATGGGATCTCCGCCACCCCAAGTTGCCCGACCCGCTCGGAGAGGAGCCGGATGACTTCGGCGAGATGCCGAAGGGGCCGGACGGTCCCTGGGTCGTTCCCGGCGATTACACCGTCCGCCTGACGGTCGCGGACCGCTCGTACGAGCAGCAGCTTCGGGTTCAGGAAGACCCGCGGATCACGGTCGCGGCGGCGGAAAGACGTTCCTGGACGCGTACTCTCCTCGAGCTAGGAGACAACTATCGGGCGGTGAACGGCTGGATGAAGCAATTGGAATCTCAGGAAGCCGAAGACGCCGAGAAGACGCGAAAGCTCGTCCGCGAGCTGCGGCGGCGCATCCAGAACCTCTATCAGCAGATCATCGGCTGGACCGGCGCGCCGACGGAAGATCAGCGCGCCCAGATCCAGTTCCTGAGCGACGCGATGGCGCAGCTCGAGCCCGAAGTGCAGACGATGTCCTCGGAAGGGATGGGTCGATAAGGACGCTGTGATTCGCTTCGATTCAGTCTGCCGCGGTGGCTTCCATCTCCACCATCAGCTCGGGAAAGGCGAGGCGGCTGATACCGAGCAACGTCATGGCGGGTCTCACCCCGGCTGACTCCAGGCGGCGGACGAGTACGTCCCAATGGGCAAGCATCTGATCCACGTCCGTCGTGTAGATGTTGAGGCGCACGATGTTGGACAAGCTCATTTCCGCCCCTTTCAAGACGGCCTCGAGGTTATCGAGCGCAAGGCTCACTTGAGCTTTCAAATCATCTTTGTGCTGTGACTTGCCTTCACCGTCGATCGCGGTCTGACCGGAGCAAATCAAAAAGCGCTTCGCGCCTTCGACGACCTCGGCTTGGTTGAAGCCGTACTGTAGGGACCAGTCCCATGGGTTGACGGGAGTGCGCTGCATGAGTCGAACCTCCGTTTGTGGAATTTTCAGGAGACTTATCACAAAACGACGATCGAGGAGTGGCATCGAGGCACGTCGCCTCGGCGTCAGTCGTGAACGTCAATCGTCCCGACTTGCGGGAATACGAGCCTCTCGGGAATTCTCAGTGCTCGGCGCTTGCCTGTCCGGCGCTGCTCGTTCGAGCGTCCTCGAGCGGCAGAACGATTCGTGCGGGTGGTCCCTTCCCTTCTTCGCTCTCGATCTGGAGGATTCCGCGGTGATCGTTGACGATGCCCCCGGGATGAAGAACGCCAGCCACTCGTGCTCTTTCTCGAGTCCGCGTGTCGCAAGGCGCGCGGGATTCGGTAAGTGTCACAAAGATTCTATTGAACACCGACCCTAGCAGAAGCTGTGCCACAAGGACCTCGAGACAAGGATGATCTACGTCCACCTCGCCCGCGTCGGCCCTTCCGCATGCGAAGCCCCCTGAATGACACGTTTTGATACCATGCGCTCCCCCCGGTTACCATGAAGACGAGAAGAAGGCGACGGGATCGGACCCGGCTAATTGCTCTTATTATCTGGCTATGAATCATCTCAAGCGAGGATATCTCTTATTAGCACCTCGCCCTCACACCCGATCACGAGCGTTCCAACGTGTTGCCTCGCAGGAGCCGAAGCGCATATGAAATACGAGAGCGCGCCGTACGCCGAGATCGGCAACCGAATCTCGCCTTATCTTTAAGTTATGTACACAACAGCTGAACCGGACAGCGAACCCCAGTCACTGACTTGGCTCGATTCGCTTGCTTGTTCCTGGCCAGCTGTGCCAGCCATCGCGTGGGGAACGGTTACGGTCGTCATCTTTTCCACAGTTGAATCCATTACGGAAGCGGAGCTGTCGTGGACCTGGGAGGTGGGTGCTTCAGCTATTCTGTGGTTCTCTGTGCCCGTCACATCGCTGTTAATGTGGGCCAGCAGCTTCTCGGCGGTGGTCGTCTCGGTTACAGTCTGGAAGCTTTTTCGTGGGCGACCAACACCATGGACACTCAGCACGGTCTTCAGGCTACTCTGCGTCCCGTTTCTGGGTTGTGCGTGGCTCTTCGCCGGTTGTGTCATGATTGCACAGGCGTTGTATTGAGTCCCTGACGTCGTCCGAACTTATGAAGGCACATAACTTCGGCTTGCAGCGGACGTGGCCTTCGTCTCCGGTTCGCAGAGTCGCAGGCAATCTGGGTGGTAGCCCTCGGGCAGAGCGGTGCTGTACCCACACGACTGGCCACGCCGCTGAAGACGAGCGTGATACAGCCCCCTGGAACAGTCGCTTTCGTTCACGTCTCCAGCTCTATGGCACGCACGTAACCTGATGCTGGAGACAGTCCTCGGGCCGGGCTCGATAACGCAGGTTACAGCCGAGGAACGTCGCGGTCTGTGGCGAATTCGGGCGAAACGAGGCGTGATGTGGGCGCTCATACTTTTGTTTCTTCCCGTCGGGTACGCCGCTTCGTTCATTCCGGGGCTGGAGCCGTCGATCTTCTCCAAAATTTGGATCGCTGCATACCTCGTCTCGGTGGTTGTTCACAACTATTTCTCGCCATGCCCCAGATGTGGGAATCAGTTTAATATGAGAACCTGGTATTGGGCCCGCGCGTGGACTCAACGTTGTATGAGTTGCGGCCTTCCTCTCCGACCACACGTACGGAAGAGGCTCGATTGAGTCTCGTGCGCAAGAGAATGAGTTCCTACAGGCTGTATAACTCACGCGCTTGCAGCGGACGTGGCCTTCTTCAATCCGCAACAGGAGTTCGAGTAACCGACAACACCTTCGTTGAGAATCGTGTTTTACTGCAGGCTGGCCTCGCCGCTGAACCGGAGCGTTAGGCGATTCAGCAATGGTGTCATCACTCTTGCTTGTTGCGACAATAGCAATGCGTACCGGGCAGTTGCCGACGGCGGAGGAGCTTCATAGCCAAATCGACGAAAACGGGCCAAAGCAAACTCTTCTTGCGCTCTACAATGATCATGCCCAGTGGACACCGTTCTTGGATCGAATTGCAGATGCGAGCCTGCCGTGGCTCGAAGTAGCCAACCGGCTCCTCGCCGCGAGCGATGCCGGGTCGGCCAACGAGCTTGAGTTTGCTCTGGGGGACGCACTCAACAAGAATGCAGAGAGAGTTCTTCGAACAATTGCCGATATAGACTTCGCATGTGGGCTTTTCAGTCTTGCGGGTAATTGCGGTGACCTTACTCAAGCATTCGCCCAACGGGAAGCAGCCGTTCGCGCAATTGAGGTTCCGTCGCTTCAGAAGAAAAGGTTTGAATGTCTCGCTGTGATCGTTGAGTTGAGAAAGGACACCCTTGAGTACAACAACTGCCGATAGCGGTGCTGTGCGAGATCGGCGGGATCGCCTAACCCGCCGTTGCAGCGGACGGTCGGCCCGTCCATCTTAGAATGTTCTTAGTGCGTGGTTCGTTGGGGCCGCTCGCCGATGAGCGGCAATGTTATGCAGCGCGCACGGGATCTGCGAGACTCCGAGATCAATGACCATCTTTTCGACTCGTTCCAGACGGCCGCCGATCCACCCGTAGAAGGTGGACATGGCTCGACCGC
>DASPGQ010000169.1 GCA_035620555.1 Vicinamibacteria bacterium | reverse complement strand
CGCCCATCTGGACCTACCATCCTGTCGCTGAGAAGCGACAAGTCAACGTGCTTACCGCGTCTTCGCTCGAGGCTTTCCTGGAAGCGTCGAAGTCGAACCTTTCGCAGTTGCACCCGGTAAAGGAATCGCTTGCCCAGAGCGCAACCCGCACCCGGATGTGTGGCGCCGTCGAGCGCCAGGGGAGGACTCACAGCGCCGGTGTGCGGGGAACCGACGCTCTGCCTGCGGTCACAACCCGGTGAACCGGGGATAGCCGCCCATCAGACGTGACCTTTCGAAGCCTTTGAGTCTCGCGCTATGAGTGAAGATCCGCATGTTGATGGAGCTCTCTCCCGGCTGCCGAGAGTACTCGTCGATCGCCTGACAAAACCGTTCGCGCGGTTCTTGCTCATCGAGACCGCCGGCGGCGTTGTTCTTCTGCTATTCACTGTCTCGGCTCTGGTTCTATCCAACTCCCAGTGGGCTCATCTTTTTTCGAATGTTTGGGAGACCCGGGTAGGTTTTCAGTTCGGCTCTTTCGAGTTCGCCCGTTCGTTGAGAGATTGGATCAACGACGGGTTGATGACGTTGTTTTTCTTCCTTGTCGCCTTGGAGCTCAAGCGAGAGTTGGCCCTGGGCGAGCTGAAGAACCCACGGGCGGCCGCGCTGTCGATTGCGGCTGCCCTCGGTGGCATGCTCGTGCCCGCGGTGTTGTATCGAACGCTGCAATCGGGCCATCCCGGCGAGACCGGTTGGGGCACGGTCATGGCGACCGACACCGCGCTCGTCATCGGTTGCCTGGCGCTTTTGGGGTCGCGCATTCCCCACAGCCTGCGCGTGTTCATGCTTTCGTTGGCGATTGTTGACGACATAGGTGCCATTCTCGTCGTGGCGATCGGCTACAGTAGTCACATTTCGTGGGGTGCGCTCGCCGCGGGTTTAGTTGGCGTCGCGATCGTGGTTGCAATGGCGTTGGTCGGCGTCCGAAGCATTCCGCTCTATTTTCTGGTGGGGGGCCTCGTCTGGCTCGCTGTGGATGCGTCCGGCATCCACGCAACGATCACTGGCGTGATACTCGGTTTGCTCACACCGGTCCGCAGATGGGTCAGCGATGAGCGTTTGTATTCCCTGTTGGGCCAGGTCGTCGCTCATCCAGCGGGTAACGAGGCGAGTGGTAGCACAAAAGACCGACAGACATTGCAGGTGGCAGAGATCGCCGCGCGCGAATCGTTGTCCCCGGTCGAACGGTTGGAGATTGCGCTCCACCCGTGGGTCGGTTTCGTCATCATGCCGCTCTTTGCATTCGCCAACGCCGGGTTGCCGCTATCGTTGGGTGATTTCGGCAATTCGGTCACGGTGGCGGTGTTCGTCGGGTTCGCTCTCGGTAAACCCATTGGTGTTCTGACGTTCAGCTGGCTGGCGGTGCGCTCCGGCATCGCGATACGCCCCCCGGAGCTCGGCTGGAGGCTAGTGGCTGGTGGCGGCCTCCTCGCCGGGATCGGCTTCACGATGGCCCTGTTCATCGCCAACCTGGCCTTCAGCAAGAGTCTGATCGACAGCGCCAAATTAGGCATCTTCTTGGCATCAGTCGCTTCCGCGGTGACGGGTCTCGCACTCTTGATGTGGCTGCCCGCGCGTCGAGAGGCGAACCGACTGGATCGCATTTGACGCCGGGCGGGCGGGCTTTGCCGATACAGCGAGCGAGAGTGCAGATCGTTCGCGCGGGCCGCTGTCCGTCGCGATACCCCGTGCCCACGTTCGTCCGCCGTCGAGGAATGACAATAGCACCTATGCCATTCGAAAAGGTGCCCGGGTTGACTTGGAGAGGCTCTTTCAACAGACGGGCGCAGGCGTGTTGCAGCACGGTATCGGCCGATGCTGCTCTGAGCCTTCATCTCCCGCGCACCCGAGACAGCGTGAGACAATGAGCGCCGTGAACCTCAGGAAACGAACCATTGCACACGCGCGTCCTCCTCGGCCATGGGTTGGGAGCGGCCGTACTGATGTCCGTTTCCTCACTTGCAACACCGTCCGGCTCGATCGTGGAAAACTTATTGACTCAAAAGTTGAGATTCTCGGCCGCCGATTTGCGGGCGATCGACACGGGCTCCGCTGTGATCAAGAGCCTCGACGCACCGTTCCGTGGGGAGCTTGCGCACATCGGAGCAGTGTACCTCGACGCTCCCTCCGGGAAGTTTGTCGAGCGGTTCCGCGATATCGTGCGATTCGAGAGTGGTCCCGGCATTCCCCAAATCGGGCATTTCGGCAGTCCTCCGATGCTCGAGGATCCGGCGTCGCTGACGCTACCGCGGACGGACGTCACGACGTTGCGCACCTGTCGTCCCGGCGACTGCGACGTGAAGCTCTCGGCAGCGGCGATGCGCCGGTTCCGGGACGAAGTGGACTGGTCGTCGCCAAACGCGGCGAGCCAGGCCGACGACGTGACCCGCAAGATGATCTTCGACCTGGTTCGCGCGTATCAGACGGAGGGCAACGCTGCACTCGGACACTACGACGATGGCGACGAGCCTCTGTTCGTGGCCGAGCAGTTTCGTGGGCTTCTCGCCAGCAGCGACCCGCTCCCGGTTCCCGTGCCCGAGCTCCTGGCACATCTCGACGACTACCCGCACGGCCGTCTCACGGGCGCCGAAGACTTCTTCTACTGGACTGTGGTCGATTTCGGTCTCAAGCCGACGATACGGGTGAACCATGTCACCATCTATACGCTGGGTGGGAGCCCGCCGCCGTCAGGCGTGAGGTACGCGATTGCGATCAAGCAGCTCTACGCGAGCCACTACTTCCACACCACGCTCGAGCTGCGTTTTCTCGTCGACGACGACCGAGGAGCCGGACACGGCGCATCACTCATCTCGATCACTCGATCGCGCAACGACGGTATGACCGGCTTCAAGAGATTGTTCCTGCGGCCGATTATCCGCACCCGCTCGCGCGACGCCGTACGCAGCTACTTCGATCACGTGAAGCGACAGGTTGAGCGCCCGGCTTCGGCGACCCCCTAATGCGCAGGCGGCGTTCCGGTAACGTAACCCTACCGACCGTTCGGTTCAGCCATCCTCGATTTGGACTGGGCGGAGAAGGTAGTCCATCACCTCGGCCTGCATCCTTTCGATTTCCAATCGATAGCCTCTTGCCCATGAAGTCAAACTCCTTCGAACCGGCCTTTTCGCGAATCTGCGACAACCATCTTGAAACTGTTCGATGCGCCCTCGCGTCACCTCGAGCTCTTCGTCATTCTGAATCATGTTGCAATCTCGACGATTCCTCGAAGCGAGCCATCGCGCTTCGTTTGCCAAGAGGTAAGGAAATTTTCCAGTTTTTTACCGATTAGCACCGAGGGCTTGAGCCAGAAGATGCTTGCGCCATAACGAGCGCCGGCACCGCGTGGTCGAAGAGACTGCGCGTTTCGAGCGGAGCATTCTCTAGCTCGAATCCGTCGTCCATCGCGAGAATCAAGTCAACATCGTTTGGCGCTTCTTTCTCCTTCACGTAGCTCCCGAAAACCACAAACCGTAGAAGGTGCCCCGTGCGCGGAGCAAGGTGGTAACTCCTACTACGGAGTTGACCACGCGTGAGTTTTCGCACAATCAAGTCGTGGTTGCGCGATGTTATGGAACGTCGTCGGCGCTGGGTCGGTTACGATTTGCCCGACAACGTCTGACGGTCATCGTCGACTGGTATCGGTTGTCCATCCGGCAGGGGAGGTCGAAGCCGCCGTCGCCCTCAGCGACGTCTGGCGAGTGTCGTGCCGCTCGAAGCAATCACGCGCTGACGTGCGTTGCGGGCCTCCGCTCGTGCTTGCCGATGATGCCGTGCGTCATGCCGTTTTGGTAGACTCCGGATCCGCGATGACGCAGGTAACTTCATGAAGCCGTTGTTACGCGAGCCACTGGTCCACTTCCTCGTTCTCGGCGCTGGCTTGTTCCTCTGGTATGGCGTGAGCGGAGGTGGTCCCGCAGCGGACAGTCGAATCGTCGTCAGCCCCGGTCAAATCGATCAGATGGTCGAGATTTTCGGCAAGACCTGGCAACGATCTCCCACCCGTGTAGAGCTCGAGGCGTTGATTGAGGATTACATTCGCGAGGAAGTGCTGTTTCGGGAGGCGATGGCCATGGGTTTGGACCAGGGCGATACCATCATCCGTCGCCGCCTGCGGCAGAAGATCGAGTTCTTGGCCGAGGACTTGATTCCGGCGTCCGATCCTACCGACGAACAGCTGCAACAGTTCTTGCGTGGGAATCCTGAGCCTTTCCGCGTCGAGCCACGAGTCAGCTTTCGACACATTTACTTCAGCCGAGATCGAAGAGGCGACTCCATCACCGCCGAAGCGACCAGCGTGCTCGATCGATTGCGCGCAGGTGGAGATCCCAGTGCGTACGGGGATCCGATTCTCGTGCCGGAAGACTTCGAATCGGTTAGCGGCCGCGACGTCGAAAGCCTCTTCGGACAGGGTTTCGCCGGCGCGCTGACGCAGGCGGCGGTGGGGGAGTGGACCGGGCCCCTGGAGTCGGGTTACGGGGTCCACCTCGTGTTGGTGCGAGACTTCGCACCCGGTCGGATTCCCGAGCTCGAGGAAATCCGTGAGGCCGTGGAGCGAGAGTGGTCGAGCGCCCGTCGTCGCGAAGCAAACCAGGCTATCTACCAAAAGTTCCGGGAGCGCTACACGGTAACCGTGGAGATTCCCGAATGGGTTCAGGGTGCTAAAAACGCCGCGGAGCCCGCGCCATGAAACCGTTTGCCGTTCTTCTAACAGTCCTCTTGTGCGTGTCGGGGCGCGCCGACGCGCACGAAGCGCGGCCGGGATTCCTCGAGCTCCGAGAGGTGGCGCCGAATCGCTTCGAAATGCTGTGGAAGCAGCCCGCCCTCGGCGAGTTGCGACTGCGGATCAACCCCGCTTTCCCGGAGGAATGCACGCTGGAAGGCATGGGAGACCAGCAGATGCTCCCGGGAGCACTCCTCTGGCGCACCACGCTGGTTTGTGACGGGGGAATTCCCGGGAAGTCGATCGCGGTTGTCGGTCTGGAAGCCACTTTGACCGACGTGCTGGTTCGCGTGCACCACGCCAACGGCGCGACGGAGACGCATCTTCTGAAACCCGCTTCTCCTTCGGCGGTCATTGGAGGGCAGAGTCAGGGGCCAGGAGCTTACGTCACCCTCGGCATCGAGCACATCGTTTTGGGAATCGATCATCTTCTCTTCGTCCTGGGGCTGCTTCTCATCGTCAAGGACCGCTGGATGCTTCTAAAGACCATCACGTCCTTCACGCTCGCCCACAGTGCTACTCTGGCGATTGCCACCTTAGGTTATGCAAGTGCCCCGGTTCTGCCCCTCAATGCTGCGATCGCGCTGAGCATTCTTTTTCTGGGCCCCGAGATCGTGCGTTCGTGGCGTGGGGAGACTAGCTTCACCATTCGCCACCCGTGGGTGGTTGCCTTTGCATTCGGTCTACTGCACGGTTTCGGCTTTGCGAGCGGCTTGACGGCAATGGGGCTGCCTCGCGCCGAGATTCCACTGGCCCTGCTGCTTTTCAACTTTGGCGTCGAGATCGGTCAACTGCTGTTCGTGGTGCTCGTTCTGCTGATGGAACGTTCCTTCCGGACGCTCGAGATCCGGTGGCCGCGTTGGGCGGAGCTGGTGCCCGGTTATGTCGTGGGCACCCTGGGTGCTTTCTGGGCAATCCAGCGCTCGGCGATGCTGTTCGGAGGAGCGCCGTGAGCACGCATCCTGTCGATTCGCGTCTCGTCGTTACCGTCACCACCGCCGCGCTCTCGTTGCCGCAGCTCGCGACCGCACACGTGCTCGGTGGCGAGGCCGACGGCTTCTGGAGCGGGCTGAGCCATCCCGTCTCTGGCCTCGATCACGTGCTGGCGATGATCTCGGTCGGTCTCTGGGGCGCACAGCTCGGTGCGCCCGCGGTTTGGCTGCTTCCGGTTACTTTCCCCATGGTAATGGCCCTCGGTGGCATGCTGGGTCTTCTCGGTGTGTCTCTTCCCGCGGTTGAGATCGGGATCGCCTTGTCGGCGGTCGTCTTGGGGCTTTTGATCTCACGGGAAGCTCAGCCCCCATCTTGGGTGGCGGCCGTGATCGTGGGAGCTTTCGCCATCTTTCATGGTCACGCCCATGGTACGGAGCTTCCCCCGGGCCAGAGCGGTCTTCTTTATAGCATCGGGTTCGTCGTTTCCACCGGCCTCCTCCACGCCACGGGGATTACGATGGGCCTCGTCCACCGCTGGTCGGTGGGGAAGCTTGCGCTTCGTGGGGCGGGCGTTCTAGTGACCCTGGGTGGTCTGGCATTCCTGTGGAGGGCTCTCGCGTGAGACGGGACGCGAGGAAGCTCTCCCGACTGGGAGTCGGGGCCGCGGCACTTTTGGTTTGGCTTCAGCCGGCGAATGCCAGCGCCCATCTCGTCAACACTGGGTTCGGACGCTTCTATGATGGGCTCTATCATTTATTGCTGACTCCCGAAGACCTGGTTCCCGTCATGGGCTTGGCGCTTCTCGCTGGCCTGCGTGGACCGCGTTATGGGCGCTGGTCCTTGTTCGTGCTCACCGGCGCGTGGTTGGCAGGTGGTTTGTTTGGTCTGCAGCACGCGACCGAGGCGTCCTTGCCGATTCTCACCGCGGTCACATTGCTGATACTCGGGGCATTGGTCGCTGCCGATCGCGCGTTGCCCCTGCCGGTCGTGGCGGGGCTTGGATTGGCACTGGGTCTGCCGCATGGATATCTAAACGGCACCGCCATGTCGCAAGCAGGGCTCAGCTTCACCGGACTTGTCGGTATCGGGTGTGCGGTCTTCTCCATCGTGGCTCTGGTGTCGGCATTCGTCGTTTCCTTGAAGGTTCCCTGGGCACGAATCGCGGTTCGGGTCGCCGGTAGCTGGATCGCCGCCGTGGGGATGCTCCTGCTGGGCTGGACGTTTCGCGGCGGAGCCTAGCCGCAGGATCCCGCGCCTCGTCGCGCGCTTCGAGACGGTTCGCGGGTGACCACTACATCGTTTGAGTGAATAGAATCGTCTTACGGCGTGCATCGGTCCGGCGAGGTACGCACCCATTGCCGGGTGACGCCGGGCCGGCGATGCGAGCTAACGTGAATGATAACATGGTTGCTAATATGGTATCATGATGTAAGTGACCCGAACGCAGATACAGCTAACCCAGGAACAACTGAACATCCTGCGTTCGAAGGCGCGTCGCCTGAACGTCTCGGTCGCCGAGCTCGTCCGCCGGGCCGTCGATGCCTACGTCGCCGCGGAAATCGCTCCCAGCTTCGAAGAGCGAAGGCGCCGTGCTCTCGAAGCGGCGGGACGGTTCGGGTCCGGGAAAACGGACGTCGGCAGGCGTCACGACGACTACCTCGCTGACGCCTACCGCGAGTGAGCCTCTTCGTCGACACCTCGGCTCTCTATGCGACGATGGACCGCGATGACGAGTTTCACGTGCGAGCCAGCGCGCACTGGAAGGCGTGCCTCTCCGGGTCGGAGGTGCTGCTAACCTCCAACTACATTCTGGTGGAAACAATGGCGCTGGTTCAGAGCCGATTGGGAATGGAGGCGACGCGTCTTCTCGCGAACGATGTGATGCCGGCGCTCGAGATCGAATGGGTATCGGCCGACGATCACCGTACCGCGCTCGAAGCGGTTCTTGCGGCGGGCCGAAGGAGCTTGAGCTTCGTGGACTGCACCAGCTTCCAGGTCATGAGACGCCTCGGACTCCGTTCCGCCTTCGCGTTCGACCCCCATTTCGGCGAGCAGGGCTTTCATGTGACGCCGGCCTGAGTCGATTTCAAGGCGATGATTGCTCATGCTCATTCGTCCCAAGGGGACGGCAACCGGACGACACGACCCTCGACCGCAGAGCGCACGCATTCCTCGAGACTGCCGAAGGCGACCTCGACGTCGAGTAGACCCGGCGAGTAGAAAGCGTACTTCCCCGAGCTCGTCATGAGTCTCTTGACGCTCTTGGGAAGCATCGGGGTTGCCAGGATACATGTGTCGACGGTTACTCGGCCGCCGAACGCTCCGAGGGATTCCAGCAGTCCGGCGCGTCGCGCAAGCTGGCTCACCATCCGGCTCGTCGTCACCAGGAACGTGATGTCGGGATGGCACGTCTTTCCCTCGAGCAGGGGAGCGAGCCGTCGGAGCTCGTCGAGGGAGAAATGAGGGCTTCCGAGCACCACGAGGTCCAGTTCTTCACCCGTCGCCGTCGTGAGCGCCTCCCGGGCGCTCCGCAGCTCCGACATCGAGATCCGCATCGTCTTTTCCGGAGCTCGACCTCCGAGCGCTCGTGCGAGTGTCGGAGCTTCGGGAGTGACACCGACCAGGTGGAACAGCCCGACGCTACCAGATGAAGCCGCTGCCGCTCCGAGCGCTTTCAGTTGATCCTGGCTCGGAGTTGCCGAGAGTCCGGCGAGAACCGGTATGCGGTCTTCCGCGAGCCGTCCCATGAGATATCCGAGAACGGGGTAGAAATCGTCACGCTCGGCGTGCTCTCGGGGAACCGCCGACAGGTCGAGCACGACCTGTCCTACCCGGTTGGCATCGAGATGAAGGCCCACCGCGGGCACGCGACCCGTGATGGCGGCGCAGATATCGAGAAAGTCGGGATAGCGTTCCGTCCGCGCGCCCAGTACCGAGTTCGCATAGATGATCGCGTTCGACTCCCCCCAGGCGACTTGCTGTCCGAGCTTCGGAGCGTGCTCGGTTTGATAGGGAGCGCAGGTCCAGGTCGGTATCGTTCCCATACTCTGATAGGCGACCATCTGGCGGTGAGCCTTCTCCGCCCAGTCCGCCGGGACGGTCCATTCGCGCCAATGGTGCTCGTCGAGGCCGCTTACATTGAGGGTCGTGGGAACACTGACGCGCGCCCCGAGATCGGCGAGTCTCTCGGCAAACTCGAGTCCGGCATCGCCCACGTAGATCGTGCTGTCCACGTGCGCTCCAGTAATATCGAGCATGGCTTGCGCGTCGTAAACGCGCGCCATCCGGACCAGGATCGACATCGCCAATCGGGCCGCCGGTCCCAGCTCGCCGGCGAGGAGCGCTTCGTCCCTGGGGCTAAGCGAAAGCGTCACACGGTTACTCGCTGGTTCTCCTCAGACGTCGCACCCACCAGGCATTCGTGAGAAACAGGATCAATGCGAGCGCGACGATCTGGATCACCGCGGTCCCCACGCTGGATTCACTGAACAGTTTCCACCAGCCTTCGGGGTCGAACTGGGTCGCCGATTGATAGAACCACCAGGCGACCATGGCAACGAACTCGAGGGGCACGAGGATGGTGAGAACCCAGACGAACCAGGGGCCGATGGGCCAGCTCTCCTCCGCGGTGTTGACGAGCTCGGTGCGAAATCGCGAAGCGCCGTATTTGATCACCGCGATCGCGATGAAGAGGCCGGAGACCATCAGGCCGATACCCCACACCCAGTCCTGGTTCTTGAAAAAGCCCATGTACCAGGCGGAGGGGAGCCCCAGGACGAACGCCACGGCGCCCACGGTGGGCACTGCCTTGGCACGGGGCAGACCCAAATCCATGGCCATTCGCGAAGCCATCTCGAGCATCGCGATCAGGGACGAGATCGCGGCAAAGCTCAGCGCCAGGAAGAACAGAGGAAGGAAGAAACGGCCGCCGGGGATCGATCCGAAGAGCTGTGGAAGCCAGATGAAAGTCAGGCCCTCGTTCCCCGCGCCGAGCGCGAGGCGGGCCTGGTCCTCGGGAAGAATGGCGAATACCGTGCACATGACGGCGATGCCCGCGAGGAGCGACGCCGAGTTGTCCCCGAAAGCGGTCGTGAAGGTCGTCAGGGTAAAGGTATCCTTCTTGCGGAAGTAGACGCCGTAGGTCATCACCAGACCCCACCCCGCTCCGGTGCTCCAGGCAGATTGCGTGAGCGCGGCGAGCCAGACCTGATAGTTCAGGAGCTCGCTCCAGTTGGGCGTGAAGAGGTAGGCGAGGCCGCGGCTCGCGCCGGGAAGCGTAACCGCCCGCAAGGTCGCGACGACGAGGAGCAGAAACAGCAACGGGATCAAGATACGGTTCGTTCGCTCGATACCCCGCACCACCCCTCGATAAATAATGAAACAGCCCGCGAGCATAGCGACGGCATGGAAGACGACCGGCTCCACCGGATGGGAGGTGAAGCGGTTCCAGTATTCTTCCGCGTTCAGGGAGAACAATGGAGTCGAGAGCGTCGCCACGAAGTAGCGAATACACCAGCCGGTGACGACCGAGTAATAGAACATGATGAAGCAGGTGACTAGGCCGACGAACACCCCGAGCCAGTTGAAGCGCTTGTCGACCAGTTGACCGATTGCTCCCGCCGGACCCCGGCGCGTGGTCTTGCCTAATGCTAACTCCGCGATCATAAGCGTAATAGCACTGGCGAACAGAAAAACGACCCAGGGAATCAGAAAAGATCCTCCTCCATAG
>DASPGQ010000168.1 GCA_035620555.1 Vicinamibacteria bacterium | reverse complement strand
CAGAGGTCCTGCTGGGGACTTTGTCCGGGAATGTCGTACGAGGAAGCATCACGGAAACACAACAGTCCGGTAACTGCGTCGCCCAGGAGACAGCAACCCACCAGTTCATGTTCTCGACGACCGGCTACGACGGAAGCATCGAAACTTCGGAGACCGTTCTTTCAGCCCCAGGCACCTGTAACATCTCCCCGCCCCCACCCTGCTACGATCGGCTCGTCATGGTCGGAGAGCGGTGCGTCGGCTGCGTCCCCTGCTAGGATTCCGCCGCAAGGGTCTCCTCCCGCCTCGCGACGGCCCAGGCCCACGCTGGTGGTATGCCCCGTAGGCAGACCGTGGTACGATCTGGCCAATCACGGGGGCGTCGATGAAGTTGATCCTGGCAGCCAGCCTCGTGTTCCTGCTCTTCGGTGGTCCGACGGCGACCGCTGACCCACAACCAGCGTCGGATACAGAAGAAGCTCCGGCGCCATCTGCGACTCAGGAAGTTCAGGCGCTCCTCGACGAGGTCGAGCGTTTGATCGAAGGGCAGGACCTAGCCGCCGCTCTGAACACGTCGGAAGCGGCTGTGGAGCTCGCTCGGAGCCGTGAGGACGCGGCTGGTGAGGCCCTTGGGTGGAGAGCACGGGCGCGTATCTTCGAGACGCAAGATCGGTTCGAAGACGCACTCGTCGCGTGGCGGGAGGTGCGCGAGGCTTGGAGGCGTGCCGCGGACGGGCCCGGGGAGATCGAGGCGATCGTGGCGGAGGCACGCGTGTTGCTGCGGGATCCCGCGTGGGACGCGACGGCCCTTTTGGACGAGGCGGTGGCGTTGATGGGAGCCGAGACGCGACGCCCGGTGGTTGCAGCGGAGACCTTGGGGAGAGTCGGAGATTCGCTGAGGGTCGCAGGGCGTATGAAAGAGGCCAACCGGTTATGTGCGTCCGCCGTCGAGCGACTCGAGGTTCTCGCACCCGATTCGCTTCCCCTCGCGACGAGCCTGAACAACCTTGGCAACGTAGCGGCGTCGCAAGGAGACCTGACGGGCGCGCAGGAGCGTTACCTTCGCGCGTTGACAATTCAGGAGGAGAAGGTACCCGGTTCGCTCGATGTGGCGACAAGCCTGAACAACCTCGGCATAGTCGCAGATCTACGGGAGAATTTCACTGGCGCAAGAGAGTACTACCTTCGCGCACTTGCGATTCGGGAGACGAAGGCACCAGCGTCGCTCGATGTGGCGACGAGTCTCTACAATCTCTGCGCCATGGCCTGGACGCAGGGGGATCTGACCGGCGCGCGCGAGTATTGCCTTCGCGCACTGACTATCCGGGAGGCGAAGGTGCCGGGCTCGCTCGATGTGGCAGAGACCCTCAATGCTCTTGGCGCGGTGGCCTATTCGCACGGGGACCTGCCCGGCGCACGAGCGTACTACCTCCCTGCGCTGGAGATCCGGGAGGCGAAGGTGCCGGGCTCACTCGAGGTAGCAGAGAGCCTAAACAACCTCGGCAATGTGGCCCTATCCCAGGGGGACCTCGGTGGGGCCCGGGAGTATCACCTTCGCGCGCTGGCGACTCGCGAGGCGAGATTGCCAGGTTCACTCGACGTAGCGGCGAGCCTCAACAATCTCGGTATCGTAGCTTATCTTCTAGGCGACCTGGCTGGGGCCCGGGAGTTTTATCTTCGCGCTGTGACGATCCAGGAGGCGAGGGATGGCGCCTCGCTCCATTTGGCGGCGAGTCTATCCAACCTCGGCGGCGTGGCAAGTCTCCAGGGGGATCTCGCTGGGGCTCGGGAGTTTTTCCTTCGAGGGCTGGTGATCCGGGAGACGAAGGCGCCGGGTTCTCCCGATGTGGGCAAGAGCCTGCTCTCCCTCGGCCGCGTGGCCGCATCGCTAGGGGACCTGACCGCCGCCCGGGAGTACTTCCTTCACGGGCTGGCAATCTTTGAGGCGAAGGCTCCGGGGTCCCTCGATTTAGCGATGTGCCTGGGCAACCTCGGCCTCGTAGTCCATGCGCAGGGGGATTTGGCAGGGGCGCGCGGGTATTTCGAGCGCGCGCTGGCGATCCGGGCCGAGAAGGCGCCGGACTCGCTCGACGTGGCGGTGAGCCTGCAAACCTTCGGCCTCGTGGCTCTGTCGCAAGGCGACCTGGCGGGCGCGCGTGGGTACTACGAGCGCGCGCTGGCGATCTTTGAGGCGAAGGCGCCGGACTCGCTCAGGGTAGCGACTGGCCTGAAAGACCTCGCAAACGTGGCCCGGCAAGAGCGAGAGTTCGCGCGCGCGCTGTCTCTTCTTGCCCAGTCCTGGAGGATCGTGCGACTGCAGGGCGCGCTCGTGACCGGGGACCAGGCCAAACAGGCGTTCGGCGAGACCTTCGCGGGCTATTCGACCGATCTGCTTCGAGTCCAACTCGATCTCGGGGAACGCTTGGCGGCGTTCGCCACCCTGGAAGAGAGCCGCTCGCAGGCACTACTGCAGATGCTGGCCCTTCGTGGAATCGAGAATCAACTCGACGACCCGAGCCTCTGGAACTCCTATCGCGAGGCCGAGTTTCGTTCTCAGCAAGGGACCAAGCGCCTGGCCGACGCATCCACTTCCCTCGATAAGGCCACGGCGGAGCTCGACGCCGCTCGGTCGGAGGGCGCTTCCGAAAGCGAGCTGGTTCGTAAGCAAGATCTGGTGACCGCGGCGACGACCGAGCGCGAAGCGGCCCTCGCCGAGTACACGCGTCTGCGTTTGGAGATGGAGGAGCGCCTGGCCGATGTGCGCAAGGCCATTCCGACCCTGCGGGAGGACGCCGTGTCGCTCGAGGACGCCCGGCGGGTTCTGCCGCCTGACTCCGTATGGGTCGCGTTTTCGGTGGGCGAGGAGGACACGGTCGTGTTTCTCGTGCCTTCGAGCCCCGGGGCCGAGATCACGGCCTACGTGCTCCCCATCAAGCAGGCGGAGCTGGCTGCGAGGGTCATCGCGATCGTCGAGCGGATCAGGTCGCGGCCGCCCCCTGCGAGGCCCGCATGGCGCCGCTCCGAAGCGGAACTGGTCGCGGCAGGCCGGGACCTTTACGGGTTGCTGTTTCCAGAGAGCGCCCGTTCGCGGATCGAGCAGGCGGCTCGGCTGATGGTCTCTCCGGACGACGTGCTGTGGGGACTTCCGTTTGCGGCTCTCGTGATGAACCAGGAAGGCGAGCCGGTCTGGCTGGGAGTGAAAAAACCGCTGAGCTTCCAGCAGTCGCTGTCGGCGTACGTGCGGGAGCGGGAGATTCACCAAGGCGTGGGCGATGGGGCTTTGATCGTGGGGAACCCCGACTTCGGATCGTCTGGCGCGGAGGAGGTCCGCGGCACGGAGCAGTCGGGAGCGCAGCGGAAGGCGAGGAAAACCGCCGCGACCGACGCCACTTCGACCCGGACGGTGGACTGGAGCCGCGGGGAGCGGTCGTACTTTCTGCTGGACGGCAAACCGCCGGCCGCGCTTCCTGGTGCGGAGCGCGAGGCGACCGAGCTGGCAGTGCTGTACGCGACCGACGCTTTGCTCGGTTCCGAGGCCACGGAGCCATCCGTGCGGCAGCGGATCTCGAGCGCGGGTGTGGTTCACCTGGCGACCCACGGCTACTTCCACCCGACGATGCCCATGGCGAGCGGGGTGTTGTTGTCGTTGCCGGACGTGGAGCCGGAGACGGGCAAGACGGACCGAGACGGTGTGCTTCAAGCGTACGAGCTTTCGGGCGAGCTGAAACTGGCGGCCGACTTGTTCGTCCTCTCGGCGTGCGAGACGGGTCGTGGTCGGATGGTGCGCGGGGAGGGGTTGGTTGGCTTGACCCGTGCGCTGCAGATGGCCGGGGCGCGGAGCGTCGTGGCGACACACTGGAGAATCGACGACGCCGCGACCGGCCGGATCATGGTGGCGTTTCATCGAAACGTGCTGGGTGGTTCGGCGAAGGACGAAGCGCTGCGGAAGGCGATGGAGGAGACCCACAGCCAAGGCTCCAAGCGCCATCCCTACTACTGGGCCGCGTACTTCCTGAGTGGTGCACCGGACGTGGCCGTGCGCTAGGGCTCGACGACGGTGAAATCCACGGTTTCGGAATCGATGAAGTTCGCGTCGACCGAAACACGGAGCTGGTAGGAACCAGGCGGAAGTAGGGTGCGCGGGACGCTGAAGTAGTACATTCCGGTTCCCGATCCTATGACCTTTCGTAGTTGTGTGGTCTCGACCGACCAGACCTGGATCCCGTCGTGGTACAGTCCAAAGGACCATGTTGCGCTGTCCAAGAACTCTTCATAGCCGTCTGGCAGCACGGCAAGGGTGATGTACGGCCGATCCGGTACGCGGAGCTCGAGGCTCGGGGCAGCAGCTCCACCCGATCTTTCTGGGGGTCTCAGACTATAGACATCGACGTGGCCGCCCAGGCTCGCCAGGTCAGACTGCAACGCGGACAGCTCGTCACGCACGGCCTGGATCTCTTCCCGCGATCGGTCCAACTGGCGTCGCGCCGCGCTGAGGTCGTTCGCCAGCGCCCAGCTACGTCTCACGCCCAGATAGCCCGGATAGGCGAGGATGACAAGAAGGAGCATCGCGGCCACCGCCGCGAAGGCGGGGGGACGGTGGTACAACCAGTTCAACCAACCGCCGCCGCCGGCATTCGAAGGGCTCGGTTTGGTGGTGCGTTCCAGAATCTCCTTGCGAAAGGACATCGAGAGACTGAGCGCGCGCAGGATCTCGTCTCGTTGGTCTGCGTTGGCCTCGCCGCGGACGTAGGCTTCGATCGTCGGGTGCGAGGGACGGCAGAAACGAGGTGATTCGGCTGGTAAGGCCTCGCGCAGCTCTTGATCGAGGGCGTCGTCGTCCCGATGCAGTGGATGCTGTCGATTGGTCTCGCCCGACATGGTCAAAAACCACTCTCGGCAAGGCACCGACGCAGCTGTTCCCTCGCCTCGTGTGTGATTCGGTAGATCTGGGTCGTCGTCAGGTTCAGAGCCCGCGCTATCGCGTCGCGAGAAGTCGGATGGTCCAATACGTACTGCATCACGGACCTGTAGCGATCGTTGAGCCGATCGAAGCACTCTTGGATCGCCGCTCGCAGCTTCGCCCGCAGCACGTCATCCTCGGGGTTCGGTCTCGGGTCGGGGATCCGTTCACTCTCTCTGTCCAGCTCCCCACGTCGTCGCGATTCGATTTGCAGTTTTCGATGGAGCTCGATGGCACGGTTCTTGGCGACCGTATGGAACCATGCGAGAAACGGAACTCCGGGACGCTCGGTGTACTCCCGTAACCTGCGGTAGTCACGATCGATGAAATGGGAGTAGATGTCGGCCAGAACGTCCTCCGCATGGTCGCGTGGGAACATGCTCAGGTAGCCGGACCGGTTCGCGCGGTACACCTCGTTGAAGAAACTCGCGAATGCTGTGCAGGCCTCCGCCGGGAATGGCCGAAAGCTGACGAACTGCAGGAAGACACCGTATCGTTCGAACAGGATGGACGCGGACACGTCGCGTAACCCTTTCTCGTACCAGATGAGAAACGCGGTCGCTTGAGCCGGCTCGAACTTCTTGATGCCAGCCGCCGGTCCGTCGAGGCAGATCCCGCGCATTGTCTCCGTTGCGCGGTCCCGACCCGTCGGATCCAGCTTCTCAAAGACCGACGGAGCCTGAGTTCGAGCGAACTCCGTGGCGAAGACAGCGAAGCGATTGGCCTCCCCAGCGGAAGCGCCAGCAACAAGCAACTCGCGCGCGAGATCCGCGAGCACGTCTCCCTTCGGGCAGGACGGTGCACGCCGGTTACTCCCGCTGACCATCTCGCGTTCTCCCGAGCAATCTCTTGGTGGGCCGACGAGTACGGCCGACCGGCGATTCATCGCTCTTTCGGTACTCACTTTCGGTACTCAGCGGCTGAAACCGTTCGTGGTTCGGTCCCCCTACATCCGAGATGCTCCGCAAGACAGGTTCCGCACCCGGGCTCATACGGGCTAACGTCCCTCGCCCCCGAATCTCGTACAGGAGATTATCCAACATCCCCGCAGATCCCCACAGAATACTCGGTATCGGGGAGCGCTTTCGCCGTGCCGGCAAGTATCCCACGTCCGGCTACCGGCGTTCGTGCGTAGCATATCCCAGGAGGGAACGACGGTTCAGGGCCGGGCCGCGCACGCCGCTCGAGTCGCCGTGGAGGCGGGACGAGTTGTGGTCCACGCGCTCGGAGAAGACCCAGCGCGACCGGAGCTCTGGCACCCTGCCGTACAGCAACGTGTCTGCCGCGCCAGCTTCGTGTCGACGACCTCGTAGGACCACGCGCCCAGATTGCTAGAACGATCGACGCGTAGCAGCACGTCGGCGCGGCCGCTCCATCGCCCGTCGGCAAGGGCAGCCTGGACGACTACCCCGGCGCCCTCGCGCATCGCCGCCGCGGTTCGCTCGAGTGCGGTGTCGCCCTCGATCTCGCGCAGGTCGACCACCTCGAGGCCCCCGGCACGCAGTTCGGCGACGTAGGATCCGTCCCTGGTTTCGTGGAAATGGAAAAACGGCGTAACCTCCTGCTGA
>DASPGQ010000167.1 GCA_035620555.1 Vicinamibacteria bacterium | reverse complement strand
AGACCACCTATCTGTCGGGTGGGTCTATCGGATCCGGAGAGCTAAAAGCTATCGCTTAGCTGACTCTTCGGGTGTCGGACCGTAGCTCAGCTCGGGGATGAGACGCGCGACCCAGAGCTCGCTGCTCGTCACGATCCCCGATAGCTTCGCGGTCGCCGCCTGAGCGCCTTCCGCTCCGAGCTCTCGCATCACCGGCGATCCCTTGTCGAGCTCGGCAAAGTTGTCCACATAGAAGACGTGGATGAATCCACTCTCACCCCCGAAGGCGAGCGCGCCGGTAACATGGTGGATTTTCACTTCGTCGAAGTGTGGAAGAAAATCCGTTCGCATCACGTTCAAGTAATCCTGTTCACGACCCGGCGCGATCCTCGCGACGTTGATGACCATCAGATCGGGTCGCCGGCCCTCGGGGAGCGGATTACTGATCTCGGGAAGATTGCGGATCGCGTAGCTGTTCCGGCTCGTGATGCATCGGCGGAGTCGATTGACGAGCGCCGTGAGCTCGGGGTCCGAGTCGTTCCCACGGTCGAGGCTCGCCAGATTCTCGAGCGGCGTCGCGATGAAGAAGCGGTAGGTATCCCCGAACACTTCGGTACGGCTGACGGTGCGCCAGGGCGTTTTGGCTTTCTGTGCGCGGGCCATGAGCTCGCGTTGGACCGCCATATACTCATCGACCATGGTCGGTTGAACTTGAACGATGGTCAGCTGAAACCAGGGCGGTGCCTTCGCCGCCGAGGGCGCCTCCTGCCCCGCGAGGCTCCGAGGAGGCGCCCAGAGGCTGCCTGCCAAGAGAAGGGCGAGGCCAACTCGCTGGCGCGCCAGAGAACCCGCCACCGCCATGAAAGAGCTCAACAGGACACGCAGTTGTGGTTGTTCTTCGAGCCGAGCCTCTCCAGCAGCGCCACCGTTTCGGGAAACGGGGAGACGCGCTGGACCGGACCATTGGCCATGTCGGCGGTGGTCTGCCCGCTACGGCTCACCGCGGTGACGTCGCACCCCTTGTCCACGAGATAGAGGATCATCTCGTCGTCCCCGCGGGCGGCGGCGTGGTGGAGCGCGTTATAGCCGTTGTAATCGCGCGCGTTCACGTCGACGCCGAGCTCCTCCACGAGATACTTGACGGCGGCGAGCCAGGCGTCCGGCGCGTGCCGGTGGGCGTTTCCGGCGAAGCCCTCGCCGTAACCGACACCGGAGGCAGCGTGGATGGGAAACACGCCGGGGTCTCCGGCCTTGACCTTCGGCAGTCCCGAAGGATCGGGTGTGACCGTGGCCGCGTCGGTGGCAGGCCAGAGCGCGGGTCCACTCGGCTGGACCGGCTTCGGCTCCACTGAATCCACGTTCTCCGCGATGGTGCCCGACCGAGGGGGCCTAGGCGGCGGTGCCTTGGTGGGAATGTTTGGGTCCGCGCCGTGAGCGACGAGAAGGCGCATGGCGTCCACGTCGGTCGCGTAGGCGGCGCGCCAGAAAGCGGTCGAGCCCACGGTGTCCTCGAGTCCGCAGTTGCGGTTACCGCATCCGGTGTAGACCATGTACCAGGGGTGCTTGGTCAATCGGGCATCCGGATTCGCCCCAGCCTCGAGCAGCGCTTTCATCAGGTCGAGATAAGTCGCCTTCTGCAGCCCGTGCTGTTGCGGCTGCGGAAACCGCGTTCTCGGTTGCCACTGAGCGTTGACGGCCGCCCAGAGCGGCGCGACGCCGTTGCCGCGCGCCTCGAGGTTGGGGTCGGCGCCGCGCTCGAGAAGGACGAGCGCCAGATCGAACTGGGCGTTGATGGTCGCTATCAGCAGGGGGCTGGTGCCGTCTCCCGCGCTCACTTGGTTGATGTCCGCACCCCCGTCGAGAAGCGCGAGCGACGCCTCGACGTGGCCCTGGCGAGCCGCATGAAGCAGGGCCGTGAGGCCTCCTTTCGTCTCCAGGTTGAGCTCCGGGCGGAACCGCCGTCCCTCGTCGGGTTCTTCCTTCTCGGGAACTTCTCCCGAAAGGTAGAGCTCACGCGCCGCCAGGATGGCCGCCTTCAGCTGAGGGGCGCTGGGCGGTGCACTCTCGCCCTCGGCCACAGTGCTCCCCTTACCGCGCAGGGTTTCGAGCACCTTTTCCTGCCGTTTCTCCGACGCTCGCACGAGCTTTTCCTCTGCCTCGAGGTCTAAGACCTTCGTGGTGACGCCCGGGTCCGCGTCGCTTCGCAGCAACGCCCGGATCGCGTCCACTCGGTTTTGGGCGGCCGCATAAATCAGCGGCGTCTGTCCCCACTCGCTGTCCCGGGCGTCAACGTTCGCCCCTCGGGCCAGTAGCGCCGTGACGACTCTGGCATCACCCGACGCGGCGGCAAGGTGCAGCGGAGTCGCACCGGTGTTCGTGGTTCTCGCGTTCACGTCGGCGCCGGCCTCGAGCAGCGTCTCCACGACAGACGCCCTTCCGGCCTTGGCCGCCAGGTGAAGCGGCGTGTAGTGACCGATACGGGTCTCCGCCATCGCGTTCGCGCCGGCATAGATCAGTATCTCCGCCATCCCGGCGTCGCCGAGCACCGCCGCCCAATGGAGCGCCGACATGCCGTCTCCCTGGGCCGCGTTCACGTCCGCTCCTCGTTGGAGGATCCTGCGCACGGACTCCAAGTCCCCGGCTTTGGCCGCATCGGCGACAGGCGAGTAGGACGGGGAAGCGGCGAGGACGCTCACACCGAAAGCAACGACGATCGTCCACGCCGAGGCGGATGGGCCAGCTCTCATGCTTTTCTCTCCTGCATTCGGGCTCACGCCGTGCTCGACGCCCGCGCCAGTGGCGAGAGATCGAACGTTCCGGTGCTGTCGCCAAATGACTCCTGGTCGTCGAGCCCCAGCATGTGCAAGAGCGTGAGCATGACGTTCGCCATCGGCGTTCCGTCGGGGGCCTTCAGATGGAGGTTTCCGCGAAGATGGCCGTTGGCGCGGCCGAGCAGGATGAGGGGACAGCGACGGTGGTTATGGATGTTTCCGTCGGCCATTGGCGATCCCCAGAGGATCATCGACTTGTCCAGCAGTGAAGAGTCTTCCACCATCGTCGAGCTCAGTTTCTCGAGAAAGTACGGGAGCATGCTCATGCGGTACTTGCAGATCTTGTTGAACTCCAGAATGTTCTCCTCCTTGTTTCCATGGTGAGACGCCGGGTGGAACGGCTTGTCGGATCCGCTCTCGGGAAACACGCGGTTCTGGGAGTCACGTCCCAGCTTGAACGAGAGGACCCGGGTCATGTCCGCTTCCAACGCCAGCACCTGGAGGTCGAACATCAGCTTCATGTGCTCGGAGAAGGAATCGGGCACGCCCGCGGGCGCGTCGGGCAGCTCTCGCTGCTCCCCGCTCTGGTTGTGCGCTTCGACCATCTCGATTCGGCGCTCGATCTCGCGCACGTTCTCGAGGTATCGGTCGAGCCGGAGGCGGTCTGCGGCACCCAGCTGTTTTCGCGCGACCGTCACATCGCGGGCGATCCAGTCGAGGATACTCTTTCGTGCTTGCCGGCGCTCGGCTCGTGCCTCGGGGGTTCCCCCCGCACCGAACAGCATGTCGAATGCGACCCGTGGATCGCGAATCATCGGCAGCGGCTCCGTGGGCGATGCCCAACTGATCGAGTCCGTGTACACGCAGGAATAGTTGTAGGTGCACCCGCCCGCCTGATCGAGATTCTCGATGCAGAACTGCATCGAAGGCAGTGGGGTGTCCTGGCCGAAACGCTGGGCGTACATCTGGTCCATCGACGTCCCGGCATAGATGTCCGAGCCCTGAGTCTGCTTCGGGTGGCAATGAGTGAGAAACACCGCGCTGGAGCGGAAATGATCGCCTCCGATCTCCGGCGGTGAGAAAGCTTCCGCCATGCGCACGTCGGTGTTGCTGATGATCGTCAATTGGTCCTGGAACTCCGACAGTGGGCTCAAAACATTGTCGGGGAGCAGCTGAAAGTCAGGACCGGTCGTCGCCGGCGCGAACAGGTGCTGGGTCGCCCCCCACTCGTTGCAGCCCGGGACGCCATGCACCTCCTCGATGCAGACGAGCCGCATGCGGTCGATGGAGGCTCGCGTCGCCGCCGACGCCCGGCGTCCCGCCGGGATCATCGCGTCCAGAAACGGCAGCGCCACCGAAGCGCCGAGGCCCCGAAGGAACGTCCGCCGCGGCATGTGCTTTCCCGTAATGTACCCCATCGCCGTGTCTCCTTTTCGTAATAATCCGTTACGGCTGGTGGACCGTCGTCGCTTCGTCGGTCGTCATCGGGTCCACGCGCTTCATCTGAAAAGCGTCGCTCCCGACCACTCCCATTATGAACGACGATACCCGGTAATCGTTTTCCTCGGCCTTCCTCACGATCGACCGAATCGTCGGCTGATCGGTATACTCGATTCGCCGGCCCAGTGCGTATGCCAGAAGATTCTCGGCGAAGTTTCGTACCAGGATCTCGGGACGCTTCAAAAGAGCTTCGACCAGCTCCGCAGGAGTCGAGACCGGGGTGCCATCGTAGAATTCGCCGTGGGTGTCGAGCGGCATCCCGCTCTCACGAGTGCGCCACTTCGCCGTGACGTCGAAGTTGTCCAAAGCCAAACCGATAGGGTCCATGAGTCGATGACAAGACCTGCAAGTCGGGTCGGAGCGATGGAGCTCGAGACGTTCGCGCGTGGTCAGAGTCCTCCCGTTCGAGACCCCTTCGGTCTGTTCCAGGTCCGGGACGTTCGGAGGCGGCGGAGGCGGAGGCGTCCCCATCAGAACTTCCATGACCCACTTCCCCCGGAGCACTGGCGAAGTCCGGTTTGCCATGGAAGTGAGAACGAGCACGCTGCCATGGCCCAGGATTCCCCGGCGGGTGTCATCGGGGTAGGCCACGCGTCGAAACCTGCTTCCGGCAATGTCGGGAAACCCGTAATGGCGGGCGAGGCGCTCGTTGACGAACGTGTAGTCGGCGGTGAAGAGCTCGAGCACGCTCCGATCCTCGCGAACGAGATCATAAAAGAAGAGCTCGGTCTCACGTCGCATCGCGTCGGCGAGGTTCTCGTCGAAATTCGGATAGTAGTTTGGATCGGGGCGAACTTTGTACAAGTCCTGTAGCCTGAGCCATAGCGCGGCGAAGCGGGTGCCCAAAGCTTCCGCGCGAGGGTCCGCCAGCATGCGGCGCGTCTGACGCTCGATCTCACCCGGGTCGGAAAGTCGGCCTTCGTTAGCCAGCTTCTGGAGCTCGCCGTCGGGGGGAGTCCCCCAGAGAAAGAACGACAGTCGCGATGCCAGATCGACGTCGCTGATACGGTATCCCTGCCCCGTCCGCGCACCGCTCGGCTCGGTCTCGAGTCGCAAAACGAAATACGGGCTCGCCAAGATCGCCTCGAGAGCCATGCGCACTCCGATCTCGAACCCGCCCTTGGACGCACCGAGATCGTAGAACTCCATCAAGCCCTCCAGATCGCCGGCCGATAGGGAACGCCGATAAGCTTCGCTACCGAGCCGCGTCACGATCTCTTCGGCGCACGGCCTCTCCTCGCCCGGGCTCGTGGGCCGGCAGGAGAAGATGCGCTTACGGCTCGGAGTGTCCGAGAGCCCGGTCGCATGGTAGGGCCCTTTGATGACGACACTCCGAAGGTGGGGCAGAGTCGTGATTCCGCTGCCCCCGGAACCACCGCCGGCGAACGACCAGTCATGCGGGCGGATGAGATCCTCGTAAGGCCCATCGGTCCTGCGAATGAATGCCGCGGCCACCCGCCGTTGGCCCGCCCGAACGGCAACCGGCTCCGTACTCATCGGCGCCGCGCCCCGGCCATCGGCGCCTCCCTCCGACTGAGCGTACGGTATCAGGGCGACGCGCTCGCCGTCGATGGACAGGTCGACGTCCTCGAGCTGAGCGTTCTCCCCGGAAGCGAAGGTCAGCTCGAAAACGTATTCGGCATCGGCGGGGAAGGCGTGTTCTACCACCAAGCCACCACGCGTCCCGTAAGGAGCACCCTCGAGCTGATCCCACGGGTGCTGGGAAGCGTAGATCGAACTGGTGTACGTCACGTCGACGGCGGGAGCGTTTCGATCCCCGACGGCCATCCGGCTGATATCGCTGGCCGCGTTGAGATAAGACTCGAGAAGCATCGGAGACAACGTCTGGGCGTCGGCCATGTTGTCGAAATTGGCGCTCATCTGATCGAGCGGCAGCCAGTCCGAAGCATCCACGTCGAGCTCCAGGAGGTCACGAATCGCGTTCTCGTACTCGGTTCGATTGAGCCGTTGGAACGAGCGCGCTCCCGGGTTCGGATCGCGAAGAGCGGCGGCGTCGATCCGCGCCTCGAGTGTCTCGTAAACCGCCGTGAGCGCGGCCTCGTCCGGTCTCGGAATCCCCGGAGGGGGCATCATCTCCGCCCGCAGCTTGCGAATCACCTTCTCGGCGACTTCGGCGCTCTTCTCCGCGGCATACACGTCGAAATCCTCGAGGGACAGGTTCCCCAGGAGCGTGGTGGCATTGTGACAGGTGACGCAGACCTCCTGGATCACGCGATTGGTGTCGGTGTCCGGATGCATGGGCTTCGTCACCGCGGCCCCCTGGCTCGCGAACGAGCCTCGGGCCAAGAGTAGAGCGATGACGATTACCGGCGCCTTCATGGGTCGCGTCGCCTCCCCGAGACCGTTTGGCTGCTTAGTTTACCGGCAGCAGGCCGGTCTCGCAAGGCGCTCGTGAGGCTGCTATCGAATCAACGGAGCGATGACGAGGGCCACGACCGACATCAATTTGATAAGGATATTGATGGCGGGCCCGGCCGTATCCTTGAACGGATCCCCCACGGTGTCACCCACGACCGCCGCTTTGTGGGCATCGCTTCCCTTCCCGCCGAAGTTTCCACCCTCGATGTGCTTCTTGGCGTTGTCCCAGGCGCCCCCGGCGTTCGCCATGAAGATCGCGAGGAGTACGCCCGAAGCGAGCGCTCCCACGAGGAGCCCGGCGAGAAAGTTCGGATCGTACAGACCGGCCGCGACCGGGATCACGACCGCCATCAGCCCAGGGACGATCATTCGCTTGAGTGCCGCCGCGGTCGCGATGTCGACGCACCGAGCGTTGTCCGCTTTCGCCCCTTTCTTGCCTTCGAGAAGCCCGTCGATCTCTTTGAACTGTCTTCGTACCTCCTCGATCATATCGAAGGCGGCATCCCCCACGGCTTCCATCGCCATCGAGGAGAACAGAAACGGCACCATGGCGCCTACGAGGATCCCGGCGAGCACGATGGGCTCCGACACGGAGAGCGCGGCAACGTTGAGCCCCGCCTGTTGCTGGAAAGCAGCCATCAAAGCGAGCGCGGCGAGAGCGGCCGAGCCAATCGCGAATCCCTTGCCGATGGCCGCCGTGGTATTTCCCACGGCGTCCAGCTTGTCGGTTCGCCCTCGCACTTCTTTCGGAAGCTCGCTCATCTCGGCGATTCCCCCGGCGTTGTCGGCAATGGGGCCGTAGGCGTCGACGGCTAGCTGGATCCCCACTGTCGCGAGCATCCCCAGACCGGCGAGCGCCACCCCGTAGAGCCCTGCGAGCTTGTAGGTCACGACGATGGCGGTTGACAACAATATCAGCGGCCACGCCGTGGATCTCATTCCCAATGCGAGCCCGGCAATGATGTTGGTCGCCGAGCCGGTTTGCGACGCCGCAGCGACATGCTGAGCTGGCTTCTTCGACTCCGCGGTGTAATGCTCGGTGATGAAACCGATAGCGCTTCCTACGGCCAGGCCGGCGATCATCGAGAGATACAAGCGGTCCCAAGCTTCCGGCGTCAGCGAACGAATTACCGGAACCGAGATGATCAGCATCATGATGGCGGCGCCGATCGTCCCGAGATTGAGAGCGGTCTGGGGATTTCCCCCTTCCGACGTTCTCACCGCGAAGGTGCCGGCGATCGAAGCGACGATCCCGATTCCCGCCAGGACCAGAGGAAGCACCACGTAGTTCAAAGGTGAGGCAACGGTGACGCCCGATGCTTCGAGGCTCGACACGTAGCCGAGCGCGAGAACCATGCTACCGATGATGGCACCGACATACGACTCGAAGAGGTCCGCGCCCATGCCACAGACGTCCCCGACGTTGTCTCCCACGTTGTCGGCGATGACGGCCGGGTTTCTCGGGTCGTCCTCGGGAATTCCGGCTTCGACCTTCCCGACGAGATCCGCGCCCACGTCCGCGGATTTCGTGTAGATTCCGCCGCCGACCCTGGCGAAGAGCGCGATCGACGAGGCGCCAAGGCTGAAACCAGAAAGTATCTGGAGCACCCGGTTCTGGATGGTCTCCTGCTCGACGCCATATAGATTCGTGTAGAGCAGGTACAGAAGCGACAGTCCGAGAAGCGCCAGACCGACGACCGACATGCCCATCACCGAGCCGCCGGAGAAAGCCACGCCGAGTGCTCGCGAAATCGACTCGCGGGCGGCGTTCGTGGTTCGAACGTTGGCCTGGGTCGCGACCCGCATACCAAAGAATCCCGCAAGAGCCGAGCTGGACGCCCCCACGAGAAAGGAAAGTCCCACGAGCGCCGTCCCCGCCCTATAGTTGGAGACGACGAGCAGGACTGTCACGACGAGGGTGAACAGGGCGAGCACCGAGTATTCGCGCCACAAGAAAGCCATGGCGCCGGTGCGGATGAATCCCGCAATCTCTTTCATGCGATCGGTGCCAGCATCCTGACGGGCGACGAAGCCCGCTTTGTACCAGGCGAACAAGAGCGCAGCCAGACCGAGAACAGGCGTCCAATTGACGACACCTTCCACGCACTACCTCCTAGCGAGGCACAGCCTCGAACCGACGAGATCGGCTCTGGTCGGAGCCTCGCGTTCCCATTTGACAGTCAACAGTCGAGAGAACTCGGACCACAAAGCGCGGATTCTATCCAATTCCGCTGGCGATACGAAATGCCAAATTGCTCGCAGACAAATTGATCGATCCCATTGAATTGCAGCCGCCACGCTAATAGAATCAGCGGGTTTCCGCTGGCCCGCCCTGGATTCGACGCGGCTCAGAGGTCAAGATGTTGATACGGTTAGGCTTATCCGTGATCCTCTCTGCCTTCTCGGCTTCCGCCGACGAGCTCGTGTATCCGGTCGACGTGACCGTCGACCCCCAAGGTGGCGTTTACGTCGCGGATCACGAGGCCCATGCGCTCCTCAAGCTCGATGGCGATTCGTTCCGGGTCATCGCGAAGGGTGAGGGCCTGCCCCGAACACCGCTCTACGGCATCCGCCACGTGACCTTCGAAAAGGACGGCTGGTTCGTTGCCAGCGATCCGGCAACGATGAAGCTGTTCCGCATCGGAATCGACGGCAAGATCGACCCCATCGCCGACGACGACCGCTTCGTCACGCCCTGGGGCGTCGCGGTGGAGTCGACCGGCAACGTGCTCGCCGTCGACCGCGTGACTCACCGGCTGCGGCGCGTCATGGCCAACGGCGAGGTGGAAGACGTCGCGGAGATTCGAGCGCCTCGCGCGATCCTGTTCGACAAAGAGGGTGCGATCGTCGTGCTCACCGACAAAACCCTCGTCAGAGTCGCGGGCGGAACGACCACGCCGATCGCTGGCTCGTCGCCGTTCGAGTTCCCGCACGATGCGGTTCTGCATCCGAACGGAAACTTCTACGTGACCGACGGTTACGCTCGCGCGATCTGGCAGGTCTCTCCCGACGGTAAAGTGACGCCATTTCTCCAAGGCGAGCCGCTGACGAGCCCCCAGGGCCTGGCGCTCGACCGGGAAGGAAACCTGCTGGTCGTCGACGCCCACGCCAAAGCGATATTCAAAGTCACTCCCCAAGGAGAGCTGAGCCGGCTCCCCAAGTGATAGCAACCTTCTCTTTCCTCCGGAGGCGATAGCGCATGGCAACATCGGACCGCGGTACGTGGGGCTCGAGAACTGGCTTCATCCTCGCCGCCGCAGGCTCCGCGGTCGGGCTCGGCAACATCTGGGGATTTCCGACGCAGGTGGGCCAGGGCGGGGGCGCGGTCTTCGTGCTCGTCTATCTGTTCTGCGTTTTTTTCGTGTGCGCACCGATCTTCATCTCCGAGCTCCTTCTCGGACGGGGAAGCGAAAAAGGACCCGTTGGCGCGTTTCGATCGTTTGCCCCCGGGACGAAATGGTGGCTTGTGGGAGCGCTCGGCGTGATGACCGGCGTCGGCATCCTCTCTTTCTATTCCGTCATCGCGGGCTGGACGGTCGCGTATATCGGATTCATGGGCTTCGGAAACGTCGGGAGCACCGCCGAAGAGATCGGGAGCTTCTTCGGCAGTTTTACGGCCAACGGGGCGGCGAACGTTGGCCTGACCTTTTTCTTCCTGGTGCTCACCGCCGCCTGTATTCTCGGCGGCGTCCGCGAAGGGATCGAGCGCGTCACGAAGGCTCTCATGCCTCTGCTCATCATTCTTCTCCTCGTCCTCGCCGTACGAGCCTTGACGCTGCCCGGTGCTGCCGAGGGCCTCGCCTATTACCTGAAGCCGGACTTCAGCAAGCTCTGGAATTTCCGAGTGGTTACCGGCGCGCTCGGCCAGGCTTTCTTCTCTCTGAGTCTCGGAATGGGCGCTCTCATCACCTACGGAAGCTACATGAACCGAAGGGACAACCTGGGAGTGTCGGCGCTGTGGGTGGTCGGGCTCGATACGATGATTGCGCTTCTCGCCGGGTTCATCATCTTTCCCACGGGCTTCTCCATCGCCGGCTTCGACCCCAGCACATCCGGCCCCGGGCTCATCTTTCAGGTACTTCCGCAGCTCTTTGCCACGCTTCCGGGTGGAAGGCTCTTCGGGATGGCATTCTTCATCTTGCTCGCGACCGCGGCACTGACGTCCACGATCTCGCTACTCGAAGTGCCCGTTTCGCATTTCATCGATGAGTACCGGTGGCGGCGGAAAAAGGCCGTCATCGTCTTGACACTCTTCACCTTCGTTCTGTCCATTCCGAGCGCGCTCGGCAACGGCGCGGTGGCCTTTCTGACCAACCTGCCGCTCGGCGGATTTCTTGGCCTCATGGCAACGCTCTGGAACAACTACTCCCTTCCCATCGGCGGCTTCCTCGTCTCGATCTTCGTCGCGTACTTTCTCGGTCTCGACAAAGCACTCCGCGAGCTGACCGCGGAGAACGCCTGGTTTCCCAGCACGGCCCTGTGGAGTTTTCTCATCCGCTTCGTTTGCCCGGTGGCGATCGCCATCATCATCCTGTCGCCCTTTCTCAGCCAACTCTTCTCCTGAGCTTCAAGGACCCGAACGATGGACCAACTCACCGACTTCGTCAACGCTTTGTCGAATTTCATTTATCAGCCCTACATGATCCCCGCCTTGCTGGTCGTCGCCGGAGGTTACCTGACCGTGCGGACAGGATTCGTGCAGATCCGACACTTCGGCACGGCGCTGAAGATGGTGCTCGCTGGGATCTCGAAGCAAAAGTCCGCCGGGATCGAAGGAACGATCACACCGTTT
The DNA here is from genome assembly GCA_035620555.1 of Vicinamibacteria bacterium. NCBI lineage: Bacteria > Pseudomonadati > Acidobacteriota > Vicinamibacteria > Vicinamibacteria bacterium. The sequence continues at coordinate 1,266 of DASPGQ010000167.1, read as the reverse complement.
CAGGCCCTCTCGACGGCACTCGCCTCCACGGTGGGGAACGGAAACATCGGCGGGGTGGCAACCGCCATTCTCGTGGGCGGACCGGGCGCGATCTTCTGGATGTGGGTCACCGCCGCCGTGGGCATGGCCACGAAATACTCCGAGGCGGTGCTCGGAGTTCATTACCGAGTCACGACGGCGACCGGCGAGCTGGCGAGCGGCCCCATGTACTACATCTCCAACGGGCTGAAGGGCAAGAGCTATGCGAGACCGCTCGCACAAATGTTCTGTCTCTTCGGGGCCGCCACCGCCCTTCTCGGAACGGGCAACATGGCACAGTCCAATACGATTGCCCAGACTTTCATGAAGGCCTCGGAGCAGACGTTCGGGACGACAATCGATGCCTGGGTTCCCGGTGTTCTCATCACCGTAGCCTGCGGCCTCGTCCTCCTCGGAGGTATCCAGCGCATCGCGTTGGTGGCCGAGAGGCTCGTTCCCTCGATGATCGTGATCTACCTCGTCATGGGATTCGCCTACATCTTCATGAACCTCGATCAGATCCCCCACGTGTTCGCGCTCATCTTCGGGAACGCATTTACTCCGTCGGCGGCGGCGGGAGGCTTCATCGGAGCCAGTGTGAGCTCCGCGATTGCCGCCGGCGTCAGCCGGGGGGTGCTGTCGAACGAAGCCGGGCTCGGGAGCGCACCCATCGCTCACGGCATCGCCAAGGTGAAACACCCATCGGAGCAAGGAGTGGTTGGCGTCTTCGAGGTCTTCATGGACACCGTCATCGTGTGCAGCATGACGGCTTTCATCATTCTCTCGTCGGGCATGTGGCAAGACGCCGCCTATCAGAACGCCAGCGGGGATCTCACCGCCGCCGCGCTGAATACGCAAATCCCCTACGCGAGCGCGCTCGTGGCCCTGTGCTCGTTTCTTTTCGGATTCTCGACTCTGATCGGCTGGTATTACTACGGCGAAAAGTGTTTCGAGTACCTGTTCGGCGCGAAGGGCATCTTCCCCTACCGAGTCATCTACACGATTCTGATCTTGATCGGCGCCGTCGTGCCCGTTCCCCTCGTCTGGGCCATCGGCACTCTGCTGAACGGATTCATGGCTTTCCCCAACCTCATCGGCCTCATCATGTTAGGCGGAGTGGTGGCAAGACTGACGAAGGACTTCTTCTCGAACCGAGTAGCCGAAGCGTAAGACACGTACAGAGTTCTCTGCTAAACTGACGCCCGAGGTATCGATGAGTCTATCCCTTTCTCGTCGACTATTCACGAC
>DASPGQ010000166.1 GCA_035620555.1 Vicinamibacteria bacterium | reverse complement strand
CCTGCTTCCATTGCTCACTCGGATCGACGATCCCGTAGAAGCCATAGCCGAAACCGTAGAGCACCTTGAGGTTGTCGATGGGGTTCCCGTTCACCACGACGAGATCCGCCACGCAACCGACGCGGATGCCGCAATGCTCGTCTAGCCCGAGCGCCTGATAGGCGTTGGTCGTCGCGACGCGGATGACGTCGATCGGATGAAGGCCGGCTTCTTGCAGCAACTCCAGCTCCCGGATGAGCGCGATACCGCCCCAGGGGCTCGTGTCGCTCCCCGCCGTCAGGAGGCCACCCTTTTCGTGAAATTCCTTCACGTAGCGCATCCAGATCGCGAAATTCTCCTTCCAGCGCACCTCGTCGGAGGTCTTCCACTCGGTATGGTAGGCACCGTGGGTGGAGGGGTCCGGCCAGAGGCCTCGGACCGCGGCCGGGTGTCCCAAGGTCTCGAGCCAGGGGAACGTTCGCGCTCTCGCGAGATCCCGATTGGCCTCATAGACCACCATCGTCGGATCCCAGTTCGTTCCGTTGGCGATCATCGTGTCGATGACCTCCGAGAGCGCTTCGGGGTACTGCGCGGCTTCGGCCCAGAGAGCGCCCGCCCAGCGAAAGCGGTCGAGCTCGTCCCAGTAGTTGTAGTCTTCGGGAAAATTCTGCGTGTGCGGAAGCGCGGCGTCCGGCACTCCGTACCAGTGCTCGATACTCCGGACACCCGAGAGCGACGCGGTCACCGCGTCCGTTTCCGACACCTTGAGGTCCACCATGACTGAGAGTCCGAGCGTCTCTCCCTCTTCGACGATCGCCCGCAGCACGTCGGGATAATGGCCCGGACTCTTGGAGACTTTGACGCAGTCGGCGCCGAGCTCGTGGAAACGCCGTACCATCTCACGGGCCGACTCGGGCGTATGCCCCACATCCCACTGTCTCAGGGGAAGCGGCCAGCGCTGGCAGAGAATCAGACGCGGGGCGACGATCTCATTGGCCGCGGATCGGCGGCGCTCCTCGGTCATCCTCTCGATCCCCGCGCCCGTGCCGGCATCGCGCAGGGTCGTCACACCGTGCCCCATATATAGAAGATACTGGTACTCGAGCGCTCGCTCGCCGAGCTCTCCCCCGTTCGGTCTCAAATGGACGTGCATGTCCACGAGCCCGGGAATGACATACATCCCGCTAGCATCGATCTCACGATCCCCGGAAGACTGGCGCTGTCCTTCTCGATAGCCGGCGGCGTTCACCGGATCGACGGGAATCATGTTCACGATCCGACCGTTCTCGATGACGATGTCGACCGGCCCCTCGGGCGGCATCGCTCGGTTCGTACGCGGCGATCCCCGACCACTGACTACGGTCGCATTTCTGACGACCAGTCGCGCCACCGACTCGCCTCGCGTCGTTCCCATGGGAATGGGATCGGGAAGAACGACCTGCATGTCGCGCCTCTGTGCTTGCGCCGTCGCCGCGATCAGAACCACGAGACACAAGAAGGCCAAGTTTCTCATGAGCACCTCCCTTCTCGACCGGGCCATTCTATGCCGCATACTGATCGGAACTCCATTTGGAACCGCCTTCCGGACACATACACTGCTTTGACGCTCTCCGAACCCAAGGATCGGGTCGCCGAGAGATCGCTTCACTCCTCGGGGGGCGGGGGATGGACGAGCTGCGCCGCAGACTCTGACTCGACCGCATCGCGGCAACCGACGTGCCAAGCGAGGACGCGGGCGACGAGCCGGGGTTACTGACGAGGAAGCGCGCCGAGCCACTCCTCGAAGGCGAGGAGGATCTCGTGCTGGCTCTTTTCGCCCGCGATTCCCAGAAACCTCGTGAGAGTTTGGGCGTCGAGAACAGGAAAAGCGATGCTTGCCGGCGCGAGGACGTAGTGGTCGCCCTCCAGACGGTGCATGGTGAGAGCGACTCCATCGTAGCGCCAGATTTCCGGGACTCCCATGGCGGCATACAGAGAAAACTTGCCGAGGGAGTCATGCTGGACGTCGATTTCGACGGCGATATCGGGTGGCGGGTCCCTATCGAAGTCGAGGTCGATCCTGGGGCCAATCGCGGGCGCAGACTGCACATAGAAGCAGGCATCCGGCTCCGTTCCCTTCCTGCGACCCTTCCGTCTGATCGTGGATGAGCCGAAGGAGACGATCTCGACGCCGAGCCTGACGCTCAAGCGGTCGACAAGTCTTTCCAGGAGGCGGCCGTAGCTTTCATGTTTGGGTGAAAGCGTCATGATCTGAAGTGTGCCCTCGTCGTAAGAGATGCGGACCCCCGCCGTCTCACCGACGGCGGCGAGGAGCGACTCGTAGTCGTCCCAGGAAACGTCGCGAAGAATGAGCGTGCTGTTTCCTGGAAGTCGCTCGAGGAAATCGCGATCCAGAATGGTGGCTGTGCTCATGAGCCGTATTGTAACTCAGCTCAATCGATCCCAATCCGCGTCCTCTGCGGCTTCAGTTTGTCCGCCGCGAGCGTCGGGCCGCGCTTGCTCGGCGTTGACAGCCGCGACCATGCCGTACACCCCTTCCCGGCCGAGCCACTCTATGCCGTATACTGATCGGAACTCCATTTGGAAACCACAGTCTCGACACATTTTACTGAGATCCTGAAGCAGGCTGATGAAAAGTACGGCCAGCCTGCGCGAGCGGAGCGAGCCCGGCGCGCTTGCCGCGCCGCAAGCAGCCCGAGCCGTGGCGGCACGATCGATTACGGGTCCCGCCACGGCATTGAGCAGTAGGAGGACGATCATGAATCGGTACGTGCTCGGCGTGTTGTCCATCATCGTGACTCTCTCCGGTTGCAGCCGCTCGAAGAGCGAGCGCCCCAAGCTCGATCCTCCCGATCCTCTCTGGAGCAGCTTCGTGAGCGCCCATACCTCGGGGCTCGTCTCGCGCAAGGCTCACATCCGCGTGGAGTTCACCCAAGACGTCGTCCCCCCCGAGCAGATCGGAGCGAGCGCCCGCGCCGCATTGGAGATCGACCCTGGGGTCCGCGGCGCGTCTACGTTCTCGAGCCCGCGGGAGATCGTCTTCGTGCCCGAGGGCGACCTCGAAATGGGCCGCTACTATCGCGTCTCCCTGCGGCCCGAAGCTCTCGAGGACGTTCCTGACTCTCTTGGCAGCTACGAGTTCGTCTTTCAAGTGATCGAGCAAGAGCTCGAGGTCGAGCTCGAAGGCCTTACTGCCGGCGAGAACGACGACGCCATGACCCTGAAGGGCGCCCTTCTCACCGCCGATGTGTCCGAGGCGGATCGCGCCGAGCAGGTCATCGAGGCGCGTTATCTGGACGAGCCTCTTCCGGTCACCTGGCGGCACAGTACCGACGGCAAACGACACGACTTCGAAGTATCCGGTATCGCGCGTCAAGCGAGCGCCACGCCTCTGACGGTCTCGTGGAACGGGGCCTCTATCGACGTCGATAACACCGGCGCGAGCGACGTCGAGATCCCGGCTCGCGACCAGTTCAAGGTGACGAGGGTCCAGACGTTTCAGGACCAGCAAGCCCGGATCCTGGTCTTTTTCTCCGACAACCTCGATGCGGCGCAGAACCTGTCCGGGCTCGTCCGTCTCGACCAGACGGGCCACACCACCCGCATCGAAGGAAACATCTTGAGCCTGTACCCCGACCAGTACGTCTCGGGCAATGTCGTCCTCACGCTCGAGCCCGGTATTCGGAACGCCGGCGGAGAACGCCTCGAAGAAAGCTCTACCCACAACCTCGCCTTCTCGAGCCGGAAGCCACAGGTCCGATTCGTCGGCAAGGGGGTCATTCTCCCCGACAACCCGGTTCTCAGCATTCCCTTCGAGGCGGTGAGCGTCCGAGAGGTCACCGTGACCGCCCTTCGCATCTTCGGAGACAACGTCGGCCAGTTCCTGCAAACCAACACTCTCGACGGTGGCCGCGAGCTGGGACGGGTGGGCCGTTACCTCTGGCGCCGGACGATCCCTCTTTCGTCTCCCGAGCCCAACAAGTGGAACCGCTACAGCCTGGACGCCACCGAGCTCTTCACTGAGAGTCCCGGAGGCATCTATCGACTCACGCTTTCCATCCGGAGAGCGGACTCGACGTACACCTGCCCGGAGAACACGCCTCCCGCGAGCCTCGTCGAGCCGCCACTGCTCAGTGCGGACGACCTCGACCACCGGAGCGCCAGCAGCTGGGACTACTACGAAGACTATTACGGCGTCACCGATGACGGAAGCCAATGGAGCGACCGCGACGATCCGTGCAAGGACGCCTACTACCGGTACGCCAACGGTACGACCGACGGGCGGAATTTTCTCTCGTCGAATATCGGTCTTCTGGCGAAGCGCGATCAGCACGGGAAGTTCGTCGTCGTCGCCACCGACCTGCGATCCTCCGAGCCCCTTCGCGCCGCGAAGCTATCGGTCATGAGCTTCCAGGACCAGCTCTTGCTGACGGCCACGACCGACGCGAACGGTTTCGCGGAGATCGAGTCCGAGACGAAACCGTTCTACTTGATAGCCGAAAAGGACGGAGACCGGGGCTACTTGAAGCTCTCCGATGGCACCGCACTTCCCGTGAGTCACTTCGACGTCGGAGGCGAGAAGATCGCATCGGGCATCAAGGGGCACATCTATGGCGAGCGCGGTGTCTGGAGGCCGGGGGACGACGTCCACCTCACCTTCGTTCTCGAGGACGAGGCGGGCACGATCCCGGAGGCCCATCCGGTCACGATGGAGCTCTACAACCCCAGGGGTCAGCTCATCGAGAGCCGTACCAACGCCTCGCCCGTGGGCGAGTTCTACACCTTCACCCTCGGCACCGACGAGGATGCCCCGACGGGCCGATGGCGGGCGCACGCGCGTCTCGGGGGAAACGTCTTCACGACTCCCGTGAGGATCGAGACGGTCATGCCCAACCGTCTCAAGGTCGAGCTGGACTTCGGCAAGAAAGTCCTGCGCAAGGCGGACATGCCGATCCGCGGGACCCTGTTCGGCCAATGGCTCAGCGGCGCCAAGGCCTCGAAGCTCGACGCCAAGATCGAGGCCCGGCTCGCTCCCATCCGCACCCGTTTCGATCGGAACGCCGACTTCGTCTTCGACGATCCCGCCCGCGAGTTCACGAGCGAGCCCCAGACCATCTTCGAAGGCGCTCTCGACGGAGAAGGCCGCGCGAACGTCTCGAGCGAGCTGCACCTGGAAGGACACTCTCCCGGCATGCTGCGCGCGAGCTTCTCGTCGCGTATCTTCGAGCCCGGCGGCGCTTTCAGCATCAGCCAGACCAGCCTGCCCTTCTCGCCCTACGAGGCTTTCGTCGGAATCAAGCTCCCCAAGGGTGACGCGACCCGCAACATGCTCCTCACCGACGTCGACCACACCGTCGAGATCGCGAGCCTCGACGCCGAGGGCAACCCGGTTTCGATGAAAGACATCGACATCACTATCTACAAGATCGGCTGGAAATGGTGGTGGGACGGCTCGGGCGAATCGCTCGCGCAGTTTGCCAGTGCCGAGCACCAGAGCGTCGTCGATTCGCGCCAGGCCTCCACGACCGACGGCTCCGGCACATGGATGTTCCAGATCAAATATCCCGCCTGGGGCCGCTACCTGTTGCGCGCTTGCGACTCCCAGGGCGGACACTGTGCCGGGCAGGTCTTCTACATCGACTGGCCCGGGTGGGCGGGACGGGCGATGGAGCAGTCCGGCCCGGGGGCGAATGCGCTCGCGTTCGTTCCCGACAAGAAGCAGTACGACGTCGGTGAGACCGCGAGAATCCAGCTTCCCGAGGCGAGCGACGGCCGGGCGCTCGTGACGATCGAGAACGGAACGGGTCTGCTCGAGCGCCGCTGGATGGAGCTTTCCGGGGAGAGCCCCGCGATCGAGATACCGGTCACGAAAGCGATGAGCCCGAACGCCTACGTGAGCGTCACCCTCTTGCAACCCCATTCCGGCAAAAAGAACGACCGCCCCATCCGGCTGTATGGAATCACCCCTCTCATCGTGAACGATCCCGAGACTCTTCTCGAGCCTCGGATCGAGGCGCCGGTGGAGTGGGCTCCCGAGACGACTGCCACGATTGCCGTCTCCGAGGCTCGGGGGCGACCGATGACCTACACGGTCGCCGTCGTAGACGAAGGGCTTCTCGGCCTGACGAACTTCGAGACCCCGAATCTCCACGACGCGTTCTACAAGAAAGAGGCTCTAGGGGTGATGACGTGGGATCTCTTCGACGACGTGGTGGGAGCCTATGGAGGGGAGCTGGAACGACTCCTGGCTCTCGGCGGTGACATGGCGAGCGATATTCGCAACGAGGATCGTGAGCGAAGGCGGTTTCCCCCCGTCGTCACCTTTCTCGGTCCGTTCGAGCTCGCTCGGGGGAAGAAAAACGATCATCGGTTCGATCTTCCCCAGTACGTCGGCTCGGTGCGCGTCATGGTGGTCGCGGGCAAGGACGGAGCTTACGGTTCAGGCGAGAAATCGGTCTTCGTGCGGAAACCGCTCATGCTGCTCCCGACGCTGCCTCGAGTCGTCAGTCCCGACGAGGAGCTTTCGGTACCCGTTTCTCTATTCGTCATGGATCCTTCGATCCGGGACGTTCGCCTCGAGGTCCATCCCGACGCCCACTTCGAGGTGGATGGCGCCTCGTTCACGAACGTCGCCTTTTCCGAGCCCGACGAGAAGCTCGGCTTCGTGCGCCTGCGAGCGCGCAGCGATCTCGGCATGAGCACGATTCGTTTCTCGGCTTCGGGGGGAGGTCATCGCGCCGAGGCCGAGGTGAACCTCGAGATCCGAAGCCCCAACCCCCCGTCGACCCGCACCGAACGGAAGCTCCTCGAGGCCGGGGAGAGCTTCGAGATCAATTTGACGCCCCACGGACTTCCGGGGACGAACTCGGCGAAGCTCGAGATCGCATCCATGCCTCCCCTCGATCTCGAAAGACACCTCCACTATCTCGTGCGCTACCCTCATGGCTGCCTCGAGCAGACGGTCTCGGCCGTTTTCCCCCAACTCTTTCTCACGACCCTCCTGAAGCTGGAGCCCGAACGGGCGAAAGACATCGACGTCAACATCGAAGCGGGGATCCGAAGGCTTCGCGGCTTTCAAGTTCCCACCGGGGGGTTCGTCTACTGGCCGGGAGGCTTCTGGGGTGAAAACGGCGCGGACGCACGGAGCTCCTGGTCCACGAGCTACGTGGGACATTTCCTCGTCGAGGCGGATCGGCTCGGCCACCACGTTCCCGCGGAGATGCTCTCGGATTGGATCCGCTTCCAGAAGTCGGCGGCGCAGTCCTGGACGGACGAAAGACAGAGCTCCACTCTCGATCAGGCCTATCGCCTCTACACGCTGGCGCTCGCGGGGCAGCCCGAACTGGGTGCGATGAACCGGCTGCGCGAGCGTACCGGATTGTCGTCGGTGGCTCGCTGGCAGCTCGCTTCCGCCTACGCGCTCTCTGGCTTGATGGACGCCGCCAACGACATCGTACGAGGCGACCGTGGTTTCGTTCCCGAAGACGTCCAGCCGAATGGAACGTTCGCCTCCGGCTTGCGCGACCGGGCCATGATCCTGGGCGCGATGATCGCCTTGAAGCGAGACGCGGAGTCGAAGGATTTCGTCGATCTCGTCTCCGCCGACCTGTCCTCCGGCCGCTGGCACAGCACGCACGCTTTGTCGTTCGGACTCCTGGCGATGGCGAAGTTCGCGGGAAGCGTCGACTCGACCCTGCCCACATTCGAGTACACCGAAGGCACTTCGGGGCCGCATGCGGTGACGATGTCGTCGCCGATTTACACCACCGATCTCGACGCCATTGCCGAAAGCGGAGGCCCCGTCGTCATCGAGAACACTTCGAGTCGGAGACTTTTCGCCAGCCTCTTCGTCACCGGAACTCCCCGTGCCGGCGAAGAAGACGCCATCTCGTCCGGGCTCAGCGTCGACGTTCGATATACGAATGCCAGCGGCGACCCGGTCGACGTCGGCCGACTCGGTCAGGGAGAGGACTTCGTGGCGCATCTGAGCGTCCGAAACGGCACGGGAGCGAAGATCGAAAATATCGCGCTCTCCGAGGTCATGCCTTCGGGCTGGGAGATCCACAACACGCGACTCGTCGATCCCGAGGCCCGGGCCGAATCCTCGCTCGATTACGAGGACATCCGTGACGACCGCGTCTATCGCTACTTCGGGCTCAACGCCGGCGAGTCGAAGACATTCACCACGAGGCTGACGGCAGCTTATCTCGGTCGCTTCTACCTGCCCGGCGTGCTCGTCGAGGCGATGTACGACGCTTCCAAGAACGCCCGCACCAAGGGTCAGTGGGTTCTCGTGGCGGAGCGATGAAACGTCGCCTGCGGTTTGCCTTGGCCGGGCTCGCCGCCCTCTCGGCCGCGGGGTTCTGGCGATGCCTTCCCGAGCCTCTCTTCGAAGAGCCGACCTCCGTGGTTCTCCTCGACCGGGACGGTCTCTTGCTCGGAGCGAGAATCGCGGACGATGACCAGTGGCGCTTTCCTCCGATCCCTTCCGTGCCCGAGAAGCTCCGCTGGGCCATCACGACGTACGAGGACAAGCGTTTCTTCTCTCATCCGGGCGTCGACCCCCTCGCCATCGCCCGCGCCATGCACCTGAACCTATCCCGCGGCCGCGTCGTGAGCGGCGGCAGCACGCTCACGATGCAGGTCATTCGACTGGCACGGAGCAATCGGGACCGAACGTATCTGGAGAAGCTGGTCGAGGCGATCCTCGCTCTTCGTCTCGAGCTGCGCTACGACAAGGACGACATCCTTGCCCTCTGGGCGAGCCACGCTCCCTTCGGTGGCAACGTCGTCGGGCTCGAGGCGGCGGCCTGGCGCTATTTCGGACGGCCCCCGGGCTCGCTTTCCTGGGCCGAGGCCGCAACACTCGCGGTTCTCCCGAACGCCCCTACGCTCGTCCATCCGGGAAAAAACCGAGAGACGCTCGAGAGGAAGAGAAACGCGCTTCTCACCCGGCTGAACGCGGCGGGCCGGATCGACGCGCTGGAGCTCGCGCTTGCTCTCCGGGAACCCCTACCCTTACATCCGCACCCTCTCCCACGAAAGGCGCCTCATCTTCTCGCCACACTTTCGAGCGAAACGCGCCGGCACCGCTTCGAGAGCACCCTGTCCGCGTCTCTCCAGGACGCCGTGCAGCGGATCGTCTCAAGGCTGGGAGAACGTTTGGGCTCGCAGGGAATCGACAACGTCGCCGTTCTCGTGGTCGACAACCAGAGCTTCGAGGTCCTCGCCTACGTGGGGAACACCGAATGGTCGGTCGAAGAGGATCGCGGTTATGCCGTGGACGTGATTCAAAGGCCCCGCAGCACCGGCAGCATCCTCAAGCCGTTTCTCTTCGCATCGATGATCCAGGCGGGCGAGATCCTCTCGACGACTCTCGTTCCCGACGTTCCCGTGCAATACGCGGGCTACATGCCCGAGAACTTCGACCGCGCGTATCGCGGCGCCGTGCCCGCCGAGGTCGCACTCGCCCAATCCCTGAACGTCCCTGCGGTGCACATGTTGAAACATCACGGCGTGAACCGCTTCTACGATTCTCTCGAGGGTTTCGGCATGACGACGCTGTGGCGCGAGCCCGAGGGCTACGGCCTGACGCTCATCCTCGGAGGCGCGGAAGGCACGCTCTGGGACATCACCTCGATGTACGCGAACCTCGCCCACATCGCACGCCAGCAGCGAGCACGACCGCAGCAACGGAGGTTGCGCCTACTGCAAGGTGAGGAGGATGCCACGGGCAAAGTGGCGGAGATCGGACCCGGCGCCGCGTGGTTGACGCTCAAAGCACTCGTCGAAGTGGCTCGCCCCGGAGACGAGGGCCACTGGAGAAGCTTCACGAGCGCGCGACCCATCGCCTGGAAGACGGGAACGAGCTTCGGGCTCCGCGATGGTTGGGCCGTCGGAACCACGAATCGTTACACCGTGGGCGTGTGGGTCGGTAACGCCAACGGTGAAGGCCGCCCCGGTCTCACCGGCGCGACCGCCGCCGCACCCGTACTCTTCGACGTGTTCGGCCGGCTCGACAACGACTCCTGGTTCATGCCGCCTTACCGGTTCATGAAAGAGCTCGACGTCTGCAAGAGCGACGGTTTTCTCGCTTCGGGAGGCTGCGAGACCGAGCGCCAATGGGCCCCCGCCGAGGCTCATTTCGAGCGGCAGAGCCCTTACCATCGACGGATCCATCTCGACCCCAGCGGCCGCTTCCGCGTCGACAGCGCGTGCGAATCCCCGAGCGCCATGATGCATCGTTCGTGGTTCGTGCTCCCGCCGAATCAGGAGTTCTATTTCCGAAGGTATCACGCGGACTATCGGCCTCTGCCGCCCTATCGAAACGACTGCCGGACGGCGATGGTGGCGAGTGACGGCGGAGGTCCCATCGATTTCCTCTACCCCCACGCGGGAACACGGCTCTATATCCCGCTCGAGCTCTCGGGCAACAAGGGACGGACGGTCTTCGAGGCCGTGCACCGCGACCCCGACGCCACCCTCCACTGGCACCTCGACGACGGCTATCTCGGCACGACCCGCACGTTTCATCAGCAAGCGCTCGACATGGAGCCCGGCTGGCACCAGGTCACCGTCGTCGATGCGGCGGGCAATCGGCTGTCGCGACGCTTCGAGGTCCTCGGAAGGGGGAATTGAGCTCGTCCCGAGAAAGGGGATGGGCAATTCGTAAGAAATAGGAG